>JAJRTX010000206.1 GCA_021545665.1 Zetaproteobacteria bacterium | reverse complement strand
TACAGGATCGACATGCTGGCCTGTTGTTGAAAAACCTGAATATCGGCAGTCAGGCATGGGGTGTAATGGATGCTGCGGGTAACAGCCGCCTGGGTATCTGGCCACTGCATATCGGCAAACATCGTTTTGCCCTGGTAATGACTGGGATTCCGCATTTCAATCACCCGGACTATGTGCGTCTGGTGTGGATATTAACGACCCGTTATGCGCCTTTACAGGCAGACTTTTGAATTCAGTAATTGACAAATAAACTAAGGAGACACACGTTATGCGTGCTGATATGTTAACAACAATTTTAACAGATTTAAACGGTACCTCTGCGGATATCGAAGCCTCAGGCCTGGTATCAACCGACGGTTTGATGATGGCCGCAGTGCTGCCCCAGGGGATGGATGAAGACCGGGTCGGTGCTATGAGTGCAGCAATGCTGTCGTTAGGTGATCGCACCTCGCAGGAACTGGCAAGAGGCAGACTTGAGCAAGTCTTGATTAAAGGTGATAAAGGCTATGTATTGATGATTCAGGCAGGCCAGGACGCCGTACTCACCGTGCTGGCAAAACCTCAGGCCAAACTTGGCTTAATCTTTCTCGATGTGAAACGGGCTGCAGAAAGTATTTCCGAACTTGTTTAGCAAACCGGCTATGGGTACGCGCTGTCATGACGCTTCTTAATCAATCCACGACCGTCTCCTGTTATTGAAAAATCGGCACAATAACAATCGCGACGGGTAAAGAACTGACTTTGCATTCGCTCTGTCCTGACAAGTGCTCTCTTCAGGGCACAGCTTGCTGCCACATACCAACCAGTCATTTAATTCTTGCCAAAGCTGAATTTATTCAATGCCTGTTATTTCAGTAATAAACCACAAAGCCAATTTATTTTTTAACGGAGTTCATGATGATTGAAGATATGAAACCCGAAGATATACTGGGGGATTATAAGGAAACAACCTTGAATCTCTATCACTCAATAACAAGAAAGGTTTATTACACAGATGTTGAATCGCCTTATCCAGACGGCAAATTGATTGTATCCGCCACAACACTGGAAGGCATTATCACACATGTGAATCAATCATTTGTTGAGATGTCCGGCTACACTGAGCAAGAGCTGATTGACGCGCCACATGCCATTTTAAGACACCCTGATATGCCATCAGCTGCATTCAAAGACTTGTGGGATACCGTCAAACATGGCAAGAAGTGGCAAGGAATTGTCAAGAATCTGCGCAAAGATGGAGGTTATTATTGGGTCAAAGCCACAGTGATACCGAACGTCAGAAAGGGCAAAGTGGTCGGCTATACCTCAGTACGCAGGAAACCTTCCAGAGCAGCCGTTGAAGAGTGTATTCAACTGTATCCAACATTGTTCTAATCGGGAGATTGCCATGTCATATTTATTTACTGTCAGTCCCGATTTTACACCGGATCATCTATCCGGGTGGTATCTGTTTAATACCTGGTTACAACGTCAGACTGGAGACGGTATCCATCTGGAAATCTACAATGATTTTCAAAGCCAGAGAGCTGCAATACAAGAAGACAAGGTGGATTTAATTTATGCCAATCCATTTGACGCGGCAATGCTGGTTCGGGAAAAAAACTTTCTGCCTTTAGTCAAAGCCGCTGAAGAGTCCGATGAAGCAATAATTGCTGTCAACGCTGATAGTCCAGTGGAAAGCGTCGAGCAACTACAACCTGGCACTAAAGTCGCGTATACAGAAGACCCCGGGGTTCAGCTGATGGGCATGATGATGCTGGAGCCAGCAGACTTGTATACTGATAATATCACGGCAGTGCTGTCGGATAGTTATGTGCTGGTTGCAAAACTGTTAATGAAAAGCGAAGCCGATGTTGGAATCTTTCTGGCAGAAGCCTACGATGATTTATCATCAATAGTCAAAAAGCAAATGAAAGTGTTGGTCAGAAGTCAGATCAGCGTCATCCATCATAGCTTGATGGTTGGTCCAAAGCTACAGCACAAACACGCTGAACTCCAAAACATCCTGACCACGATGGAGCATGACGAAAAAGGCAGCGGTATTCTGGATGTCATGAAATTACCAGGCTGGGAAACAGTCGAGAATGAAGAAATGGAATTCATGATCGACTTGATGGATACCCTGGATTTCAAAGCAATGTAGCTTCAAATAGAGTATTCACAGATTCATTTGTCTCAATGTAACTACTCAGCGTAATTCTGAAACTGCTCAGATTGCCTGCTCATGCACAAGAGCAAGGCGAAAGCGCGCAGTTTACATGAGTAAATGAGCACTTTCAACGCGACTATTGGGCAAAATAGCGGGTAAGCTGAGTAGCTACCCTGATTTTAACACAAATCTATATTAAATTAGCAATGCCAAATTTTTTATAAAACAAAAATATCAAAGACTTATATCGAAATTGATGATTCTGAATCGAAACATGGGTTAACTTAATGGCATTGGTTAGCGTCCCCTTTTCCCCAGCACGGAGTATAAAACCTGGTGTTGGGCCAAATCTGTAGGAGGGACTTTAGCCGCGCCTGATACGCCTGGCGGACAGTCGCGGCTAAAGTCCCTCCTACAACCAACCGATGATTATTTTTGGAAAATACCAGGTTTGACTCACTACCAAAACCTTACCCGTGTTTTTCACCAAAGAATAATCGCTTCAATCCCAGCAATCCACCTAAGCTACTGCCAAATAGCCAGAGCGCAGCAGGTAACGGCACATCACCTGTGCGAACAGCCCACGCAGACAAGCCCTCATTTAATAAAGGGTTCTCAGAATGCTGATGCCCGCTCTCGAATGTCATGAAGTGGTAGTGCCACTCTAAATTCGGTGTATTGGCATCGGCCCAGTAAAAAGGTTGTATGTTATTGAACAATGCCAGATCAGGATCGCCGCTATTTGAAATAGGGTCGTTCTCTGTGCCGCCCAGTTCCAAATAAAACAGATGTCCTAGTTCGCTACTGGTACACTTACTATTGCTCATACCACAAGAAGGATCAGCCATCGGCAAGCGCCAGTCGTTGAATCCACCTATGGTCAGGCTGGCTGCCCAGGCTCTAGCATTTGCCAAGGACATGACGCCATCGCTCGTTGAACCAAAATGTCCACCACCATTATCAAATGCTGACCCGGCAGCGGCATTAGCATTCGCTAGCCAAGTGACATCAAGATCCGTGTCGTATACCGCCAGACCACCCAAACGAGTTAGCAAGACCGCCCTCGCATCTGATAGCAAGCCTAGCGACATAGATATGGTGAACAAAATACTGATAAGTTGTTTTTTCGGTGGTGGTAAATTTATAAGTGATTGAACGAGCGTAGAGCGTAGGCCGGATTAGCGCAGCGTTATCCGGCACTGAAGCGGCTGATTAACCCACCAGCGTTGAATGACACCGC
>JAJRTX010000205.1 GCA_021545665.1 Zetaproteobacteria bacterium | reverse complement strand
TTCTGAATGTGCCATTGAATCGTTCAATGAAGGCATTCTGTGTTGGCTTGCCTGGCTGAATATATTCAATCTCTATTTCCCTTTCCTTTGCCCATTCCACGAAATGGTGGCTCGTTGCTTCCGGGCCATTATCCGAACGGATACGATCCGGCCTGCCGCGCATGCTGATCAGTTGATCCAGAACGCGGGTAACGCGTGCTGCTGGCAGTGAGCCATCCACCTCAATCGCCAGACATTCGCGGTTAAAATCATCCACCACATTGAATGTGCGAAATGCCATACCCGTCATCAGACGATCATGTACAAAATCCATCGACCAGCATTGATTGGGACGGATCGGTTGGAGCAAGGGCTGTGGCGCATCCCGCCGCAGACGTTTCTTGAACTTTCTGCGCATATTCAGCTTCATCTCACAGTAAATCCGATATACTCGTTTGTGGTTCCACGCATATCCTTCCCTCCGGATGATGGCGAACAGCTTGTGAAAACCGTAACGGGGATACTGCTGAGCCAACTCCGTCAATTTGTCGATTACCTCACTATCATCCACAGGCTTACGTTCGTAATAGAACATCGCCGTACTGATACTAAACCATGCACAGGCCTGCCGAATGCTGATCCCAAACAGCTCTCTGGCATGATCCGCCAAAGGCTTGCGCTCGACAGGCTTAGAGCTTTTTTTCGATCACGTCCTTTAGCACCCGGTTCTGAAGCTCTGCCTCTGCATACATCTGCTTGAGTTTGCGGTTCTCGGCCTCCAATTCCTTCAGGCGTTTTAAATCCGATGCCTCAAGCCCGCCGTACTTCGACTTCCACTTGTAGAAGGTCGCGCGGCTGATGCCCATATCACGGCATATCTCCTGTGCCGGTATCCCCGCTTCAGACTGCTTGATCGCTCCTACAATCTGGCTCTCACTGAATTTGCTCTTACGCATGATGATCTCTCCTTTGTTCATCATGCCAAAATGTCTACTTTTCAGCGTTCACAATCTAGGGGATGGGGACAGTATTGCTTATAATTTCAAGAATTCTTTGATAATCGGAAGTATCAAACCATTCATTGGTCTGCTCTATTTTCTCAAATTCCCGGTGCATTGCCGTATTGATTTGAGTTTCGATCTGCTCAAGCTGTTCGGTGGAAGTAATGGCGACAGGAATGAAATTAACTTCGTTATCTAAGTTTGCAAGAGGCTATTTTTTATGGCGAATAAAGCTGTCGCTTGCTATGCCAGGTCTGGTATGCTGATCATTCACCATGGTTTCGTAATGCTTTAATATTATTGATCGATTTCAGAATTGGCGAAGCTGGATGTGCGATATATACGCCCGTTTGATGACATGCACTTTTACTCAATAAAACTCCTCATCGGCATGATTACCTGCAAAGCAGACACTCACATTCTCAATGATATCATTAACCACACTAAGTCGGTCAGCTGTCAGAAGCTGCCAACAGTATGAGCTGTATTCCGCTATTGTATGATGTTTAGTTGGGGCCGGCCTGTAGTACAGACTCCGGTACCTGGGCCTCAAATTGTGCAAAGGCCTTTTTAAAACTCGCAGCCAGTGCTTTGGCGGTCTCCAGATATGCCTCTTTATCATCCCATGTTTCCATCGGATCAAGCGTCGCCGGCATTTGCAGGTCGAAGATCGGATGTGTTTTATAGGCGATATCGTCCATTTCACCATTCAGAGCAGCGCTGAGCAAGGAGCGTGTCAGGTCAATATCCATACGTTCTCCCACGCCATAACCGCCACCGCTCCAGCCGGTATTGAGTAACCAGCAGCTGATTCCTCCGCCACTGATTTTCTCACCCAGCAGGCGGGCGTAAACGGACGGGTGACGGGCCATGAAGGGTGCGCCAAAGCAGGGGCTGAAGGTGGTCTTGGGTTCGATAATACCAACCTCGGTGCCGGCAACCTTGGCTGTGTAGCCGAGCAGGAAATAATACATTGCCTGCTCCGGCGTCAATTTGGAAATCGCCGGTAAAACGCCAAAGGCATCAGCAGTGAGCATGACAATATTATTCGGTGAACTGGCCACGCCGGGAGTAATGGCATTGGGAATTGATTGAATTTGATATGCTGCACGGGTGTTCTCAGTCAGACTGGTATCATCAAAATCAACCCAGCGCGTTTTCATATCCAGACCGACATTCTCCAGAATGGCGCCAAAGCGTACCGAAGCATCATAAACCAGCGGTTCCTTCTCCCGAGACAGATTTTGTGCCTTGGCGTAACAGCCACCCTCGAAATTGAAAATATGATTTTTGCTCCAGCCCAGTTCATCATCGCCGACCAGTTTGCGATCCGGATCGGATGATAGTGTGGTTTTGCCAGTGCCTGAGAGTCCGAAAAATACTGCCGCATCACCATTCTCGCCTACGTTGGCAGAGGCGTGCATGGGCAGCACATCTTCATCGGGCAGCAGATAGTTCATAATGGTGAAGATCGATTTCTTGATTTCGCCAGCATAGGCCGTGCCGCCAATCAGCACGAGGCGTCGGGTCAGGTGCAGAATTACGAAGGCTTCCGAATGGGTGCCATCGTGGCTGGGCATGGCATAGAAATGCGGTACGTGCAGGACAGTAAATTCCGGTTCATCAACACCGAGTTCACGTCCGGTATCAGTCGGACGAACAAACATGGTACGCGCAAACAGGGCATGCCATGCATCCTGGGTAATGACCCGTAACGGTTTCTCAAAGCGCGAATCCGCTCCCACCAGACAATCCTCAACATAAATCTGCTGGCCTTCCAGATAGCGCTGCACGCGTGCATAGAGCGCATCAAACCTTTCTTCGGAAATAGCGCGGTTGAACTCACCCCACCATACTTTATCATGAGAAGTGCTGTCATCGACAACAAACTTATCCTTTACAGCCCGACCAGTGAAATGACCGGTGCGCACCACCAGCGCACCGTTACGTGCCAGATGCCCTTCGCGGTTTCGAATGATATGCTCATACAGGCGCGCTGTGGGCAGGTTCCAGTGGACATCCTCAAGATTCCTTAGCCCCAGATGATTCATCGCCAGCTCTTCGCTGATCTTCGTTTTGTTGTAAGGCATGCTGCCCCTCCCCGTTTTGTGACCCCATCAGCACATTGATGCTTTGTTGTTTACAGCACCTGTATAATTTAATTTATGACTGTAACTGAAAAGACTCTCGCCCTCAGTGAAAGAAATCAATCATATCATTAAACTATATGTAAAAGACTATTCAATCCACTTCGGAACAATAGCTGAAAAGAAGTTGATTCAAGTCTGTCATTGTAGCGTTATAAAGAGAAAATCAGGTCAGGTTACTATATTGAATCATATACCATTATGAGTTCTCAGGTTTTGTCATGCGGAGTTTCAGAGTATTGAATACTTCATCAGCGTGGAATGATGAACGAACCAGCGGGCCTGATGCCACCATGCCAAAGCCTTTTTTCTCAGCTAGATATTTTATGTCATCAAACTCTTCAGGACTCCAGTATTTCATCACCGGGTGATGCTTCGGACCGGGGCGCAAATATTGTCCGATAGTGAGAATATCGATACCTGTTTCGCACATATCATCCAGCACCTGCAACACCTCATCACGCTCTTCACCAAGGCCCAGCATGATACCTGATTTGGTCACCACAGCCGGGTTCATTTCTTTAGCGCGTTGAAGCAGACGTAAGCTGGTGAAATACCGGGCACCGGGGCGAACTGAGCGGTACAGGCGGGGTACGGTTTCCAGATTATGGTTAAAAATATCTGGTCGGGCCTGTATGATCGTATCCAGACACGAATCCGGTTTGCGTTGAAAGTCAGGTGTTAGTACTTCAATCGTTACTTCTGGCTGACGCATCCTCAGTTCTCTTATCACGGTGGCATAATGGCCTGCTCCGCCATCTTCCAGATCGTCACGATCAACGGAGGTGATAACCACATGTTTCAGCCCAATCTGCGCCACGGCCTTAGCCAGATTAGCTGCTTCATTAGTGTCAACCGGGTCAGGTTTACCGGTGGCAACATCACAGAATGCACAGGTTCTGGTGCAAACCCGACCCAGAATCATGAATGTGGCGGAGCCATGCTTCCAGCAGTTACCAATATTCGGACACGATGCTTCCTCACATACTGTATTCAGTTTTAATTCACGCATGGTTCGGGCGATGGATTTATATTCCTGTGATAGCGGGGCACGCACCTTTAACCACCGGGGCTTGGCAGTGATGGGCTCACCCTGATTTTCAAGTTGTTTAGGAATCACTTTTCTGCTCATTGGCCAATACTACTGCATTAGCGGAGTCCGTAAATCAAAGACGGCCAATTGATAAACGTGCGTTTTCTGAAAATTTTTGTCAGTATTGCCTGTAGTGAAGGCCTCTTTTTTCCCAGCTTTCCTGAATTTTAGCCTGCCGGGTCCTGCAGGTATGGAGACAAATATGAGCCTTTCCTGTTTTGCTAAGTTATTCGCAGCTGCTATTGCAGCCTCTCTGCTTGGTTTCTTTGCTATTTCAGCCCTCGGTGAGGGGAGTATGCCTGCCGCCTCGTTGTTTGCTACCGGGATTACTATAGGTACTGTTTTCGGTGGTCTGCTGGTTGCTCTTTATCCGGTTTCGCAAGGTGGAAGCAAGAATGTCAGTAGTACCAGCAGTGTTTATATCGGCAATTTGCCATTTAATGCCGGTGAGAGTGATGTCAAAAACCTGTTTGCACCTTATGGCGAAGTTGTTGAAGTAAGGCTGGTGAAAGATCGTCGCAGTCGTCGACCCAAAGGTTACGGTTTTGTCGAAATGGATGCTGCAGATGCCATATCTGCGATCAAGCACCTCAACGGCACCGATTACGCCGGTCGTACGCTGCGAGTCAATGAAGGCAAAAAGAAAGGAGAAGAATAGGCGAGTCAGGTGTGAGATGAGCCCTGACTGAAACTTCTCACAATATTAATCTGCCTCTCGACGCTTGTGTACGGCTTCGGCCAGAGTACGCAGCAGGTCTTCGGACGCTTCCCAACCCAGACATGCATCAGTGATACTGATGCCGAATGCAGGTTTCTCACCTTCCACCACATTTTGACGCCCCTCATGCAAATGACTTTCAATCATGATTCCGGTAATGTGTTTGCTGCCATTGGCAATTTGATTGGCCAGATCATGGCCGACATCAACCTGTCGCTCAAACTGTTTGCCGCTGTTGGCGTGACTGCAATCCACCATCAGAGAATTATCGACACCGGCGCGTTCCAGTTCAGCAACGGCCTGTGCAATACTGGAGGCATCGAAGTTAGGTTTTTTACCACCGCGTAAGATGATATGGCAATCATCATTGCCGGATGTGGAGAAAATGGCTGATTTGCCCTGTTTGGTAAGGGAAATAAACACATGCGGGTGTTTAGCGGCCCCAATTGCATCGATAGCGACCTGGAAACCACCATCGGTTCCATTTTTAAAACCCACAGGACAGGACAGGCCACTGGCCAGTTCCCTGTGTCCCTGTGATTCGGTAGTGCGTGCGCCAATGGCGCCCCAACTGACCAGATCAGCCACATATTGAGGTGTGATTAAGTCGAGGAATTCAGTGCCGGCCGGAACACCCATTTCATTAATATCGAGCAATAATTTGCGTGCCAGCCGAATGCCCTTGTTGATTTCAAAGGAGCCATCAATATTGGGATCGTTAATCAGACCTTTCCAGCCCACAGTTGTTCGTGGCTTTTCAAAATATACCCGCATTACAATCAGCATATCCTCTGAAAGTTCGGTACGCATGGCCTGAATGCGCTGAGCATATTCAATTGCTGCATCAGAATTATGGATGGAGCATGGACCTATCACAACAAGTACGCGATCATCTTCGCCCTGCAATATTTCATGAATAGACTGGCGGGTGTCATGCACCATGCGTGCTGCTTTTTCACTGATCGGATATTCGGAATGCACCTGCTCAGGAGCGGCAATTTCACTCATGCCACTGATACGAAGATCGTCGGTAATATATTTCATAGCCATATTAATCAGAGCCCTTGTAGATAAACTTGCCAGCCATACTTGGCCAGTGGTGGCGAAGTATCACAGAAAACAAGCAAAACTGTTAGTCCGGGTTAGTTTGTCGCTGCCGTCAGGTTTACAGCTAGAAGCGCATGTCTGTCAGGCTTTACCGGCAGTGAAATTTTTACCTGATGACCACTGCCGGGTGCTACATCCATCGGATGACCATAACGGGCATCATTGATTGATTTGAGTATAAACGTGGTATTACAGCCGGGATTGATCAGTTCAATGGAATCGCCCACTGAGAACTTGTTTTTCACAATCACTTCGGCAAGTTTTTTCTCTTCATCGTAGCCGATCACTTCGCCGACAAAACGTTGCGCATCAAACTGTGAATTGCCGGTTTCATAATTCTGACTGGAAGCGCTGCGTTTGCGGGTATAAAAACCGTCGGTGTATCCGCGATTCGCCAAAGCGTCGAGTTGGAAGAGCAGGAACTCATCAAATGGCTTATCAGCCAGAGCATCATCAATAGCCCGGCGATAGACCTGTGTGGTGCGTGCCACATAATAGTGCGATTTGGTGCGCCCCTCGATTTTCAGAGAATCGATACCAATGTTTACCAACCGTTCAATATGCTGCACGGCGCGCAGGTCTTTCGAGTTCATGATGTAGGTGCCATGCTCATCTTCAAATATCGGCATTTGATCATCCGGACGATTCGGCTCAGTCAGCGTATAAACCTGATCAGCCAGCGGATGGCGTTCGATATTTCCGCAATCAGCAAACGGCTGGGAATTCAAACCGTCCAGTGCCTGCATCGAGATAATGTCGCCGGAAACATCCTCTTTGGCGTTTTCCATGCCATATTCCCAGCGACAGGCATTGGTGCAGCTGCCCTGATTGGCATCGCGGTGGTTAAAATAACCGGACAGCAGGCAGCGTCCTGAATAGGCCATACAGAGTGCACCGTGTACGAATACTTCCAGTTCAATATCCGGGCACTGCTGACGGGTTTCCTCAACCTCATCCAGCGACAGTTCACGTGAAAGAATAATGCGGGACACACCCATTGATTGCCAGAATTTCACTGCTGCCCAGTTCATCGTATTGGCCTGCACAGACAGATGAATCGGCATTTCAGGCCAGCGCTCGCGCACCATCATGATCAGCCCCGGATCAGCCATAATCAGCGCATCGGGTCGCATATCAATCACTGGCTGCATATGCTCAAGATAACGTTTGAGCTTGTTATTATGCGGCAGCAAATTACTGGCAACAAAAAACTTCTTGCCCTGGGCATGGGCTTCATCAATCCCAGTTTTCAGATTCTCCAACTGGAAATCATTATTGCGCACCCGCAACGAATAACGTGGCTGCCCGGCATAAACAGCATCCGCCCCGAATGCAAAAGCATAGCGCATATTCTTAATTGTCCCGGCCGGAGCCAGCAGTTCAATGGATGGATGTTGTTTATCAGTGCTCATGACGGCGAATCCTAAAGCAAGCCAAAATAAGTGCATCCCCTCACAATAAACACATAGGCAGGGTTATTTCGGCCCGCGATTAAACCCAAGAACTGATATTGACATTGGATGCAGGCTGTAAGCATTTGGTTTGTATGGTGTTTCAAAAAATCATGCAGTCACCTTGCTGGTGATGAGTAATTTTTTGTAATGCCAGACGAATCAAAGGGGTGCGGCATACGCCGCATGTCAATATTGGATCTTGGGTTAAATATTGACGCCCCTTTATTGACAAGATATTGTACAACTTAATCATGAAAAGGAGGTGGCTGATGAATACGGTGACTTACTCGGAAGCGCGTAATAATTTGAAGCATATCTGTGATCGGGTTCAGGCCAGCCATGATGTCACTCGCATTGTGCGAAAGAATGGCGATGTCATCCTGCTGTCGGCTGAAGACTGGGAATCCATTGAAGAAACACTACATCTGATCAACCTGCCGGGAGCAATTGAACGCATTACTGATGCGAATGACTATCAACCGCTGGATGATATTTCTGCTGATGCCCTGTTAACCATGACAAAACATGGCTGAACTGCTCAAGCCCTGTCTTTCCAGGCAGGCGCGCAGTCAACTTGCAAAACTTTCCCGCTCCAACCCCGCCCTGCTGGATCAGGTCATTGAAGCAATTACACGCCTTATCCGCGAACCCCATACCGGCCTGCACAAACCCAAACTGCTGGTTGATCCACTTAAAGGATACTGGTCGATCCGCTTGAACTGGAAAGACCGGCTGATCTACTGCGTTGAAAATGATCAGCTGCTGATCTCATCCATCGAAGGCCACTATGATGATCACTGATCACATAAAATGGGGTATTAGAATGCGCAAAACAAGTCCTGACCCCCGCCACCTTCTGGTTGGCCCGCTTAAAGGATACTGGTCGATCCGCTTGAACTGGAAAGACCGGCTAATCTACCGCGTTGAAAATGATCAGCTGCTGATCTCATCCATTGAGGACCACTATGATGATCACTGATTGCATAAATGAGGTGTTAGAATGCGCGACCCCGCTACTTTGTTTTCGGCAGCGGCGATGCCTCTCAGGCCGAGTCGATGATAGATCGCCTGTTTGCTGAGATTTGATAATCTTGAGTTTTGAATACCCTCTGTTATTGTGCCCGGATACAGTCCGAATAAGGAGCCGATTATGCATGAGTCTATTATCAGTCTTACTGAATTTAAATCCAGGGCAAGCCAGCAGATCAAAACCTTGAAAAAAAGTTCTGATCCGCTGATTCTGACCCAGAATGGCCGGGCTACAGCTGTAGTAGAAGACTATGCGCAATATCAGCGCCAACAAAAATCTCTCGTTCTGTTGCGGCTGATGGTACAAGGCGAAGACGATATTCAGCATGGCAGATTAACACCTCAACAGGAGGTTTTTGACAAGCTTAAAGCACGACTTCATGCCGAGAATCATGACTGATTTATAATATTCTGTGGGCAGATGTTGCCCGCGACGACCTCGATGATATTGCCAACTACATCGCCGAAGAAGATGGCATTGATGCCGCATTAGACATTGCCTGCCGTCTGGAGCAGAGAGCCAAAAAACTGGTCAGCATGCCAAAGCGTGGGGTGATAGTTCCCGAACTACGCGATATAGGCGTATTACAATACCGTCAGTTGACAGAGAAACCTTGGAGAATTCTCTATCGCATATATGGCGGCACAGTACATGTGGTCGCCGTTGTGGACAGCCGCCGTGATTTGCTTTCCTTCCTCATGCAACGCCTGATGCGGGTCTAAGAATGCGCGAAACAAGCCCTGACCCCGATGCCTGATGGCGAATCCTAAAGCAAGCCAGAATAAGTGCATCCATTTTACATTTGTGCTTTAACATGAAACGCGGATTCAACTGCCAAGTGCAACTTCAGTGAGTTGAGTTTTGGTATTGAAGAACACTTCATGGGGTGTTCTGTAGCCCAGCGTTTTTCTTGGCCGATGATTGAGCCGGTGCATGATG
>JAJRTX010000204.1 GCA_021545665.1 Zetaproteobacteria bacterium | reverse complement strand
TTCAACAATCGCCGACTGCTTAGCTCCATTGGCGACATCCCACCGCGCGAGTATGAAGAAAATTATTATCGACAGACTGAGTATCAAAAAGCAGCATGATGACTCAAACAAAAATGCCTCCGATGAAACCGGGGCGATTCAATGTATGGGTAACATACAGAGGCAGAAACTGTCCCGGATAAATTGAAAGCATGGAAGAAATTGCCGGATAGAGGCATTTATTGCCTATCAATATTACCATAAAATAGTGTAACTATTTGATTAATATGTATAATATTTATGGCATAGCGTATGCTTTTAATCTGGTATGGATCAGCAAATTTCGTCAAGCGTCTCATCGCAAACTGTTTCAACAGCACTTCAGGCTGCCAGTGATTATGGCAAGTCAGCCGGTAAAGGTGTTTTTGCTAAACTGCTCGCCATCATTGAAGGTAAAGCAGATGCGGATGGCGGTGCTGGTTCCGAGAAATCACTCAAAGACTCATCTAAAACGATACTAGCCAGCTCTGCAACATCAATAGTTGAAAAGGCCAAAGTTAATTTGTTGGCTGTAGAACAGTCAGCTGTTCAGAAGAGTAAACCGGAACAGGTAGAATCTTCAGATAGTTTATTAGCAGATACCGACATTGAAATTCAAAAGATTAGCCACCTTGAATCCAGGCTGAGTACTACCAATAATCAAGTAGAGCTACAGACACATGTCGTTACAGATACAGAAGACGTAGCCACGAGAGTCAAAGCAGATATGGATCAGTCTGCAAAGACCGGAGCCAGAGCTGAAGTCACGCCTGTTGTTGTAAACCACGATGTGGATATGAAAGAAGCTGTCGTCACAGTCAAAGCAGAGACGAAGCAGTCTGCAAAGACCGGAGCCAGAGCTGAAGTCACGCCTGCTGTTGTAAACCACGATGTGGATATGAAAGAAGCTGTCGTCACAGTCAAAGCAGAGACGAAGCAGTCTGCAAAGATCGGAGCCAGAGGTGAAGTCACGCCTGCTGTTGTAAACCACGATGTGGATATGAAAGAAGCTGTCGTCACAGTCAAAGCAGAGACGAAGCAGTCTGCAAAGACAGAGGCCAGAGTTGAAACCACGCCTGTCGCTGGTATGAAGGACGTCACCGTCATAGTCGGGAAAGTTGCCAATCCTGATTCCACAGTAAGAAACGAGCACTTAACAAATACAAATGAGCAACGAATTGCAGGCATCAAGGTGGTAATGCAACAGGTGGTATCATCCACCATGCAGCCTGAAAAAACTACGTTCGTTCAAGCGGAAACAAGTATCATTTCTGGCTTGCCGGAGCAGTATCAACTCTCCACCAATAGTTTTGTAAAGAGCCGTAAAGTCAATCTGGATCACTCTTCAAAAACAAAAACACAGCCGATACAGCTTAGTGCTAACAAAAAATCGGAAGTTTTTACTGGACATCATCGGCAACAATCCATTCAATCATCTGAATCCTTTACCAATAGCATGAGAGATGTAATAGCACAGACTGAAAGCTTTTCCCGATCAGGCCATCACTCATTTGATTCCACAAATGTTCAGATATTTCAGGCAAGTGGCTCGGATGCTGCCTCCACACTCATGCGTTCTGTTTATCAGCCTCACCAATCCATGTTGAATTCATCAGGCCCGTGGCCTGTTGCAGCAGCCATGCAGCAAATTGGCCATGCGGCAGGTCAGGGAAAATTCCAGTTGGAACTGACATTGACCCCGGAACATCTCGGAAAGATTCAGGTTTTCCTGGACAGCGATATAAACAAGCAGATTCACGTTCACTTCATTGTCGAGCAGTCCGCTTCCAGACAGTCCATAGAACAGCACTTGCCTGCATTACGTCAGGCGCTGGCTGATCAGGGGCTGAATATGGATAGTTTTTCAATGGAATCCTCAGAACAGGGTAAAGAAAATCATCAAAACCCGCAAAACCGCCATTCACTTTCCATTATTGCTACAACCGACATTTCCAGTAGCAGTGAAAACCGAGCCGGAACAGTAGAAAACAGTCGGTTGAGCATTCGAATTTAGGGATAATACAGGAGAATATGATGCAGGTAAGTACAGTACAAAATACTCAGACAGTACCAGAAACGTCGTCACGGAATGATTTGGGTCAGAAAGATATCTTCCTTAAGCTCCTTGTCGCCCAGATGCAGAATCAGGATCCATTAAAACCACAGGATGCGGCGCAGCAGGCTACTCAGCTGGCGCAGTTTAATATGGTTGAACAGCAAATAAGTACCAACGAACTACTGACATCCATGCTCGCCAATTCGCAGTCGGGCAACTCGGAGATGGCAACAGCATCTTCCTATCTGGGGCATCAGGTATTAGCCGATACAAGTTCATTTACATTTGATGGCAATTCACCAGTGCAGTTCTTTGCCGACCTGCAAAGCGGTGCGGATGCAGCCGTTGTGCAGATTGTCGATAGTGCCGGCCAGACAGTACGTACCATACATAACAGTTTCCTGCCTTCAGGAATTAATAATCTGAGTTGGGACGGTAAGACCGACGCCGGGGTTACCGCCAGACCAGATAACTACATCATCAAAATCGCAGCAACGGATAACAATGGCCTACCCGTTTCTGCAAAGACCAGCATTAGCGGACAGGTTACAGCAGTCCGTCTTACATCTAACGGTGTAAATATCATGATCGGCAATACTCCGGTCAGTATGGCCAGTGTAAAAGAAATTCAATAAACTAAGGAGAAATAAGATGGGTATTTATAATGCACTTTTCACAGGAGCGAGCGGACTTACAGCCTTCGGCGAAGGCGTCCGCGTCATTGGCGATAATATCGCTAATGTGAACACACTCGGCTTTAAATCACAGAACGTAAATTTTGCCGATGTACTGGGGCAGACTGTAAACGTCTCCCGATCCAATATCGCCAACCAGGTTGGCAACGGTGTACGCATCGGCGCCATCACGCGGGATCAGGCACAGGGTAGTGTGCAGAGCACCACCAATGCCACGGACATGGCCATTAACGGAGCTGGCATGTTTGTACTCAAAGATCCGGCCAGCGGCCAGACACAATATACCCGTGCCGGAGCATTCCTGATCGATTCTAATAACGACCTGATCAACGGTCAGGGCTTTCAGGTACAGGGCTGGGCTCTGGACAGTGCTGGCAATCCTCAGGGCAGCGTTACTAATATTACCGCAGCAAATGTGGCGGCAAATGCAAGTCCAACATTAAATATAGATGTGGGCGTCAATCTTGATGCTACCGCTCCTGTCCTTGCCCCAGGAGCATTTCTTGCCACTGATCCAGCAACCTATACCTCTAAGGCCGATGTGGCCGTATACGATTCGCTGGGCAGCCTTCACAATATCAGCCTCTTCTTCGTTAAAACGGGTGCGGAAGCTGGTACCGGCAATGCTGTCTGGGATTGGCATGCCACTGTAGATGGTGGAGATGTGGTCGGCGGTACAGCCGGAACCCCCGCAGAACTGGGAGGAGGGGCTGGTACAATATCTACTATTACTGCTGGACCACCCGCAACCTCTGCAGCAGGTACTCAATCGCTGGTGTTTGATCCTACGAACGGCTCGATGACTAAGGAATTTGCTCCTGCGCTTACTGCCACATGGACAGCCGCTGCGCCAGGCGCTCTCTCTTTTAACTTTGGTAGTGCCACAGGCACGGATGCCACGGGAGTCACGGGAACAGGTCTGGATGGCGCATTGCAGTTGGCGGGTGCCGGCGCTACACGTTTCATGAATTCCGATGGTTATGCCGCAGGATTTCTTGACCATATGGAAACCGACAGTACGGGTCGCATCAATGGTATCTTTACCAACGGACAGCGCCGCCCGCTGTTTCAGGTAGCTCTGGCCAAGTTCCCCAATGAGGCCGTTTTGAGCAAACTGGGTAACAATATGATGGGATCAACCATTGCTTCCGGAACCCCTGTGCTGGAAAAACCCGGCAACGGCGGCATGGGCAGTATTTCACCTTTCGCACTTGAGCAATCCAATGTGGATCTGGGCAATGAGTTTGTGAAGCTCATCGTTATCCAGCGTGGTTATGAGGCAAACTCAAAAACTATTCTGACTACAGATCAGATGCTCAGTGCATTAATGACTCTGAAACGGTAATTAAAGTATTTGCAGAGTGAGGCTATTATAGCCTCACTCTGCTCTATATATTTAAAGTGTGCACGCTTCTTGCTAAAGGTTAATAGGCGTATCAGCCGAACAATCTCTTCCCAGTAAGGAGCGGAAATGGATATCGCAACTATTATTGGACTGGTCACCTCAATTGGCCTGGTGATCACAGCTATCCAGATGGGCGGTTCACTGGCCTCGTTTGTCGATGTGGTTTCAATGTTGATCGTCGTTGGCGGTACCATTGGTGCCACGCTGATTAACTACCCATTAAAAGAAGTGCTTGGAGCCGTATCAATTGGCCTGAAGACATTCATATCAAAAATTCACGATCCTAAAACCACCATTAATGAGTTAATCAAACTTTCCCAAGTCGTTCGCAAGGACGGTATTCTGGGTATGGAAGGGCAAGTTGATGGAATAGATAATGAGTTCATGAAAAAGGCCATACAAATGACCATAGACGGCCAGGAACCCAGTGTTATTGATGATATTCTGTATGGTGAGACGGAAAAAATTTCTGACCGCCACGCTCTGGGTGCCGAAATATTCATAACGCTGGCTGGTTTTGCTCCTGCATTCGGCATGATTGGTACTCTGGTCGGTCTGGTGCTTATGCTGCAGAATATGGAAGACCCATCCACCATCGGCCCATCCATGTCTGTTGCACTGCTTACCACATTTTATGGCGCCCTGATGGCCAATATCTTATTTCTTCCCATGGCTGGCAAACTAAAGACCCTGAGCAAGAAAGAAATGCTGGTAAACGAGATCATCATGGCTGGGATTCAGTCGCTGGCTGCCGGAGAAAACCCACGCATCATGGAACGAAGGCTGATGGGCTTTTTGTCTCCTAGAGATCGTACCTCCAGCTTCGATTAGACAAATGGCTCGTAGAAGTAAAAAAGAGCATGAAGATCCGAAGAGTAACTTCGATATGCTGTTCCTGCAATTAATGATGATTATGATGGCCTTTTTCATTTTACTGTCTGCACTGTCAGTTATTGTCGATGATAAAAGGATGAAAGCGCTGGATTCTATTGCGGGGGCATTTAATTTATTGCCTGCAGGCACAAATCTCACTCAGGGGAGAGGGGCATCAATGCCCAGCAGAGAAGTCGGAGCAACCAATGCTGCTACCAAGAGGACCGCCAAAAAATTGACTAACGTTGCCAAATTATTGGGGGTTGGCAAGGCGATGCACATTCTTCCTTTGGATAAAAGAACGGTGAAAATCCGGCTACAGAATCAGATTCTATTCGAGTCCGGGAAGATTGAGTTGAACCCCAGGATTCGCTTGTTTATCGCTTCGATAGCAGAAATTCTGAGACAACCAGAAATAGAAGAAATTACTATTGAAGGACATACGGACAGAACGTCGCTACGAGACAAAGGCGCTATTAGTAACTGGGAACTTTCTGCCGCCAGAGCCATGCAAATCTTTCTTGAACTGGTAAAAAATAATATCCCTAAGAGTAAAATCGTGGCTACAGGCATGGGGGACACTCATCCTCTGCCTGTATCTGAAACACATGGCAACGAAGCTCTGAACCGGCGTGTAGAATTACTCATTCGTTTCCGTCCCACAACTACTCGGGAGGCTCAATTAACTTCTATAGATAGCAATACGCCGGTTTCAGCTGTTTCATCCGGGGAAAATTGACCAGATGGCGAAGAGAAGGGAAAAGAAAAAGTCTGAAAAGATCGATACAGATGGCTGGGTGCTGACATTCGGAGATCTGATCAGCTTAATGCTGACATTTTTTGTTCTCATCGTATCCATGTCCACAATGGATTCTTTAACACTCAAGGAAATTAGTGAAGAAGCGATGGCTGGTACATCAGTATTCGATAAAGGCAGTAATACTGATCTGGACATTACACCGATAGACAGTGATCGGATGGTGAGCCTACAGGAAATGATGCTGGCGGCGCGTCAGAAGGCCAATCTGATGTTATCCAAGAGTGCATGGAAAAGCAAAGTGAAAGCGCGCGTGGTCAAGGATAAATTTATGTTCAGCCTGCCCAGTTCAGTGTTGTTTAGTGAAGGCGGAGCTAATCTGAAAGAACAGGACATCGTTATTCTGAGACGACTGGCACGGATGCTTGCATCCATCCCGGGGTATATACGTGTTGAGGGGCATACCAGCTCCGATGCCTTGCCTGCAAGCAGTATTTATGCAAATGCATGGAGTCTTTCTCTGGCACGGGCGGCATCAGTCTTGCGTGTACTTGAAGCAGAAGGTGTTAGCCACGCCAGACTGTCACTTGCTGGGTATGGCCCATCAAAGCCGATTTCCACATTTAACAGTATGTACAGTCGCGGTCAGAACCGGCGTGTCGATATTGTGCTTTATGAACCACGAGCAAAGAAAAGAGCGAAAAATCGACCACGCCAGTAATTGGAAGGGCGATAGGTAATGATAGGATTCAGTAGCTGACAAGGAGACAGTATATGGCGGAGAAAGAAACGGAGAATGATGATAGCCAAGTGCAGGAAGAGAAGAAGAAATCATCTATATCTCTCATCCAGATTATCATTATCGTATTATTGTTGGCAGTTCTGGGGCTAGGTGGCTTTATTGCCTGGAAGCTGATTAATCTGGATATACCCGTGGCTCAGAATGAACAGCAACTGGCTCAGGAAGATATACCGAAAGAAGGGCCTGGCATCTTGATAGACATGGATAATATTACTGTCAATCTGGCTGACGAAGAAGAGAGTCGTTTTCTGCGTGTGAAAATGAAACTGGAAGTAGAAAACGACGAATCCAAGTTAAAAATCGATACTTACAAAGTTCAGATAAAAGACCTTATTATCACATTACTTTCCAGCAAGAGATTTGATGATGTTCGTACTCCACAAGGGAAATATAATCTAAAGGAACAGTTGGTATATCGAATTAATGAGCTTATCAATGGAAAGCCCAGTGATGGCCCGGTAAAGAATATGTTTTTCTCTGACTTTGTAGCCCAATGACTGAACCTGTTTTAAACAAAGGGGAAATCCAGGCGTTGCTGAGTGCCATTGCGCCAGAGGAGGAAGCCAGTGCGCTTTTAGCAAGCCTCCCTAAGATGCCTCAACCTGAAAATGTTGAGACCTTCGAGTTTCGTGAAGAAGAGAAGAGTGGCCTCAATGATTATCCCAGGTTCTCCCAGATGCATGACCGGTTTACTGAAGTGTTGATGTCGAACTGGAAAATAAATTTTACCCAGAGTATTTCCGTGTTTTTTAAGGAAACTGTTGAGAGCTCCTATTTTGAAGTGTTGGACAGTGATGAACCCCGTATCTACTTCACATTGGAGTGCCCGAGTGCGGGCAGCATGCTGGTTGTGCTTGATAAAGCATTGGTTGTTTCCTATATAGATGCCCTTTTATCTGGCCGTGGCGAAGTAACCCCGGATGAAGAAGCAGTGTTGACTCCATTAGAACTTAAGCTGGCTGAAAGAATCGCCACCTCGACAGCTACCATGCTGGCTGATTTATGGAGTCCCATAATTAATCTTGATTTCAAACTGAAGCAAATCGATATGGATCCAATGAATCTGTTGATGACCGCTGAGGATGAATTATGTTTTTCGGTTACCAATGTGATCGTGCTTGGGGAAGAAGTGCGCGGAGATATCTCTCTTTGCTATCCCTTTTCCTTTCTTGAGCCAATGTTAATCACCATGCGTTCCCAGGCACGTGAGCCAACGGGGAGCGTTGATGAAGAGTGGAACAGTCAATTGAAAAAAAGCATTTTGCATACGCCAGTTGAATTACGGCTTGAATTTGGAGGTTGTAAGATTCGGGTTCAGGACTTCCTGAATTTCAAAATTGATGATTTTCTCCCCATAACACTACCGGAACGAGAACCTGCTACTCTGTGGATCGATAAATATCAATCCTACCTCGCTATTCCGGGACAGCAGGACGGGATGCTTGCAGCTGAAATACTAGATACTATTAAACTTGAACCGGAGAATAATTTATGACTGACCAAACTGAAAAAACTAAACCGCAGGATGCAGAGCAACAAATTGATACTCAGGAAAATAGTCCATCAAATTTGGAATCTCTGATGCATATTCCGCTTGAGGTAAGTGTAGAGCTTGGTCGCGTAAAATTGCCATTACATTCGATTGTGCGCATAGGCCGGGGCACAGTGCTCCCAATGCAGAAGGAAGCAGATTCGCAGGTAGATATTCTGGCCAATGGAAGTATTTTCGCACGTGGTGAAGTGGTTAAGGCAGATGGGAAACTTGGCGTACGTATCACGAATATCGTAACGCCTGCAGAACGTATACGTGCACTCTCATGACCTTCATACAGCAAGTGATCTGTTTGGCAAGCTGATAAACACAGCCTTGTGCGAATATAATGAACGATGAATTTCTGATGATGATGGCGCAGTCAGTGGCCGCTTTGGCCGCTGTGCTCGCAATTTTTGCGGGGCTGGTGTGGCTGCTACGTCGGTTTCAAACATCTACCCAGAAGCAGCATGGAGAAGACATGAAGGTGCTAAGGCGGTTGCATCTGGATACAAAGCACAGCTTGGTAGAAGTGAAATATGACGGAAAACACTATTTAATAGGTCTGTCTCCAGCAGGGATGACATCAATTTTTCAGCATATCAAGCAGGCTAAGGCTCACACAGTCGAAACAGGAAGCCACTGATGTACCTGCGCCTTACTGCTTTCTTTCTTGTAGGACTAACGTTATTCCCCTGTCTGTCCGAGGCTGCCGATATTCCTACACTTTCGTTGAGTCTGGGAAATTCGGGCGATCCGGAAGACTGGTTTACCGGTCTGAAGATTATCATGGGGATGACTGTACTTGCCCTTGCCCCTTCAATACTGATCATGATGACATCTTTTACTCGAATTCTTGTTGTCTTTGGTTTTCTGCGACAGGCACTGGGTACACAATCGGCTCCACCGAATCAGATCCTGATCGGTTTGGCGCTGTTTATGACTGTTTTTGTTATGATGCCTGTTTGGCAAAAAATTGATACCCAGGCATTGACCCCCTATTTGAATGAGGAAATATCTCAAGCTGATGCCTTTGAAAAAGCCAAATCGCCTCTTCGTAGTTTTATGCTGGCGCAAACCCGTGAAGAGGATTTGATCCTCTTTCTGGAAGCAGCGAGGCTTGATAAGCCTGATTCACCTGAATCTACACCTATGCACGCATTAATTCCGGCCTTTGTTATCAGTGAGTTGCGAACTGCTTTCCAGATCGGGTTTTTAATTTATATCCCATTCGTTGTCCTTGATCTGGTTGTTGCTTCTGTTTTGATGAGTATGGGCATGATGATGTTGCCTCCGGTAATGATTTCATTACCGCTGAAAATTATCCTTTTTGTGCTGGTGGATGGGTGGCATTTAATTTCAGCTTCGCTATTGCAAAGTTTCAATCTTCCCGGCTGATCCATACAGGATACATTCAGCAATTCAGAATGGTCAGGATTGTACAAGCCCCCTAAACTGTTTACCAGTAACCGCCAGGCATAGGGGGCGTCGTCCAATTGTATACATCTGATGGTGGCTTGTTTCTTGCTTTCTTATCATTAAACCAGAGTTTTGTAAGTGGCTCTATTGATACCAATTATAATTGTAGTTCCCCGTTAATTTTCAGGAGATTCCATGGATAGCAAAACAAGATTATTACTCTTATGTAGCCTGCCTTTGTTGTTGAATGCGTGCGCCAGTAAGCAAGCTCCTCAGGAAAATGAGGATATTATCTGGAAGGAGAAAATCGAACATCGACTGGATTCCATGTCAGCAGTAATACAGGTTGTAGATGAAAATGAAGAGCTTGCTAAGCTTCAGGCAAGAATATCCCTGCTCGAAGCCGAAAATAAAAGGGAGTCCCTGGATACACAAAACCAGTTTGTTGCCATCAGTACCCAGTTGGAGACTCTGAAGCAGGAGTTAAAGGGTTTGAAGTCGCACTTTGCAAAACTGAAAAAGAAAACAGTGGAAAAGTTGCAGAAGAAATCAGTAAAAAAGCTGCAGAAGAAACCTGGAGCAGTAATTGTCGATGCGCCAAAAGCCGGGAATAAATCCAAACCGCAGCCGAGGGCACAGTCGGCCAATCAGAGACAAAATGAGAGAGCCAGAAGAGCTTATTACGATGCTTATTTTGCATTAAAGAATGGTGATTATTTTGAAGCCAGTCTGGCCTTCAGAAACTTTCTTCGGGACTTTCCCGAAACAAAACTGGTTGATGAAGCAAAATACTGGCATGGAGAATCTTTGCTGGCGCAAGGTGATGTTGTTAAGGCATTGGAGGTATTCAAGAATATCATCAAAGAGAAATCAACCACGACAAGGCATGCCGCAGCTATGCTGAAAGCCGGGTTGATATATGAAGAGCAGAATAAGAAAGAGGAAGCGACATCCCTTTACAATAGTCTGGTCCGCCAACATCCAGCCAGTTCCGAAGCCGAAACAGCTCGCACCAGGCTTAAACAGAAGAGCGGGTATGATTAACAACCAACTGGGGGCGTTTTATAGAGTCAACAACGGGATAGTGTGAAGAAGCTTGTCCAGTTGATAAAGAGTTTGACGGCCCGCGAGCTGTTTTGTCGTTGTTCTGATATAAAGAAAGAGCTATGGGGCGGAGAGTTTTGCTGGCACGGTTGGAAAGAAAGGGCAGGGTGGAGGATATAAGAAGCTCCACAGCGATTATCAATTAGTGCCTGCCTTGAGACTGAAAATATTTTAGTTAGAGTATATGTATTAGTTCCGACTTGATCTGACACCTTGCTTGAAAAGTTGAGGGTTATCCGATTTGATGGAAGTGCGAACAACACATCAAAAGGAGATAACCCTCATGTTGGAAACTACACAGAAAATCATAAGCCACAAAATTGGCCTGTTAAATTTAGCAGAAGAGCTTGGTAACGTATCAAAAGCTTGTCAGATCATGGGCCTGTCACGCGATACATT
>JAJRTX010000203.1 GCA_021545665.1 Zetaproteobacteria bacterium | reverse complement strand
TGAATGATATTGCACCTGCCCATGATCCACGCACCAGAATCTGCGGCTTGACCACCACCTTGAGTCCCAGTTGATGTGCAGTTTCAATAGCGGCTATTAACTGCCCGGTTGTGACATTATTGGCAATGCGAATATCAGTTGAATTCGGCCCGTTCTGTTTTAAAAACA
Organism: Zetaproteobacteria bacterium; assembly: GCA_021545665.1. The sequence goes on along the minus strand of JAJRTX010000203.1, from coordinate 2,719 downwards.
CAATCACAGCTACTGAATTAGCCCCAACATTTATCATATTTAACAATGACTGCCTTGCAGCCGGATTATTCCACGCAACTTTCGAGGTTTGTAATGCGTTAAATCCCCGCCACTTTCCCCCTTTTTTAAATACCGCTCGGGATGGCGTGTGATTTATTGGCATGTGTCTGGTTACACTCTCCTTTAAGACGGGCCTTATCTGATCCGACGAGGATACAGGGCCTTCAATCTTGCTCGAACATCCGCCGATGGTAATCAGCACCCCCAAAAGAAATACCAGTTGCGGCATCAAATCTTCCTGTATACTCGCCAGATATTATCCGAATAAACCCGCTTGTAACCTTTCATTCCATCTTTATACATCTTCGGATAACGCTGACTGATTTGATCCTTTTTGCCGATGGCAGATTCCGGGTCAGGAATTACAATCTGGTCAATCACGGGATATGCATGATCCAGAGTAAGTTTAAACCGGCTGGTGTATGAAAGAAACATGCCTTCAGCATCACCGCGCGCAACCAAGGCTTTATACCCGCTACGCTCGTCGATCAGGGTGTCATAACGATTCTCACTCAACCAGCGCCCGAGCCGCAATGAACCATCCGTATCCTCCACCATAACACGTTCTGTCCTGAATGAATCAGCCCAGTTTTTCATGCTCGGATTGGCGGTTTCCAGAAACATCCACCAGCCTCCGGCAATACTCACGACAAGGAAACCGATAACACTCCAGTACACACGCTTTCGCGCAATCTCAATAAAGGTGATTTCCGCCATGATAGCGGCATTGATCAGCACGAGAATCTCCATCGGGTGGGTCAGGTAGTACTGATCAGTTGCCAGTGCAATCGCCAGAACCGGATGGACAAACAGCACAAAACTTGCCTTGAATCGGGAACCTTCATTCCAGGTACTCAGCAAAAAATAGATAATAATCGGATAGGCAATCAGCGCGTAGCCAAATGAAGCGATCAGCGCCTGGAAAAATCTGCCGCCGTATTCGATCAGCCACGGGTATTTATACAATTCCATATATCCACCCAGATAGGATGAATTTGGATCAGTAATAAAATGAAGAAAACTCCCTTCAAAAACCCAGTTAAGCCATGCCCATGAGAATACCGAGAAGAAGAACGGCACGGACAAAATAAAGTAAATACTGACAGGCGAAGCCATCATCAGCCTTCTTGGTGCAATAACGGCAAGCATGGGCAGCAAAGCAACAAACAGGAATACCGCGGAACCGTCAACAAAAAAGAAAACCGCCAGAATAATACCAAGAGAAATATAGGAACGAACATCATGCTCGGATATCATGCTCTGGCAGGCATGATAAAGCAGGTAGAACATCACCATACTCATGGCCAGCTGACTTCCGTTTGTGCCTCCCCATAAAAATGCGGGATGCAAGACCAGCAGGAATACCAGCAACAACCGTTTAAATGCATTCACCTCTGCCTGGCGAATATGATATAGGAAAATACCGAGCAGAAGACAAACAAACAGCACTGATACAAAATACGGCGCTGCCCCAAATGACATACCGGGCAAATAATAGAATGGAACCAGGGAATACAGCGGCAAATGCGGATAAAGCAGGCTTAAATTTTCCAGTCTGATTTCTTCAGATCCGAGCACACCCAGAACTTTTGCCCAGCGAACCATGGCTTCATCATACATAAAACCGTGAGACAACAACCATGATGTCAACGCTGCCAAAGCGATAACCGTCATGGTTACAATAATCAGGTTTTCCTGATTTCTAACGTTTAACAGATAGGCTTTCATCGGCTTTCACCTGCCGGCTTTGCTTCCAGGGAGGCATCACTGACTTCACTTGTAGTCGCAAAGCTGGTCAGACCGTGATGTGTCTTCTCCCAGTAGAATGGATTGAAAATCAATTGCCACAGGCCCTTGAAAGCAGACCAAGACATAAGCATCCAGTAAGCCGGAACCGTTACAGCCCATGGCATTAACGTATAATAGTGGCGTTTAAAACCACTCAGAAGGAACAAATGAACCAGAAAAGCATTACCCAGGAGCAGATTAACCAGATTGATATACAACAACGCTGCCGGATATATCGCATCAAACATGGCTGTCTGGGTAACCAGCCAGATCACAAACAATAACACCAGGAACGGCATCACCAACACGCTGAGAATGGTTCCACCGATAAAGAACTGGAACCCCCAGAACCCGACATGCCCAAGCGTCTTGTAAAAGCGCAACGGCCTGCGCATATGCACAAGATAGGTCTGCATATACCCTTTCAGCCAGCGTGAACGTTGCCTGATCCAGTTGTGTAAATCATTGTTGGCCTCTTCGTATGTTGTCGAATTCACGACACCCACGCGATAACCTTTCTGAGTCAGGCGCACCCCAAGGTCTGCATCCTCGGTGACATTATAGGGATCCCAGCCTTGCAGCTCTCTAAGCACATCCATTTTAAAATGATTGGATGTGCCTCCCAGAGGGATCGGGATCTTCAGTGCATCCAGGGCCGGGAGGTAAAAGTCAAACCAGAGTGAATATTCCATGGTAAACATGCGGGTCAACCAGTTCTCGGTTGCATTGAAATAATTCAGGCGAGCCTGAATCACCGCAGTGTTCGAAGGCGCCTTCCTGAAGGCCAGTACAACTTTCTTTAATTGATCTGCTTCCGGCGCATCTTCGCCATCATAAATAGTGATGAGTTCGCCTCTTGCAAAGTTTAACG
>JAJRTX010000202.1 GCA_021545665.1 Zetaproteobacteria bacterium | reverse complement strand
TGGTGTGATGTTTGCCTGCATGGCGGCACTATACGTGATGTTGTTTGCCAAACAACACTGCTACTATCAGGGTGTTTAGACTCAGACAGATAAAAGGATCATATTATGAAAGCTATTATTTCATCTCTATTTCATTGGCTGGATCAACTGCGCCGGATTCTGGTCAATATGCTGTTCGTGTTGATCTTGTTTGTCATTATCGCGGCGCTTCTGACCGAACAACCCGGTGTGCCTGATCATGCTGCTCTGGTTGTCAATCCAACAGGTAAGATTGTTGAAGAGCTGGAGTTACCCTCCACTGAAATATTGCCTCTACAGATGGGGCTTGCATCCCGCCATCAAACTCGTTTGCATGACCTGATCCATAGTATGGAACTGGCAGCTACAGATGAACGCATTCGCCTGATGGTGCTGAAACTGGATGGAATGGATCATACTTCACTGCCCCAGCTTCAGGAATTACGCCGAGCTATTTATACATTTAAAGCTTCCGGTAAACGCGTTATCGCCACAGGGCCGAACTACACACAATCCCAATATTATCTGGCTGCGGCAGCAGATCAGGTATTCCTTAATCCACTGGGCGTTGTAGCTCTGCAAGGCTTCAGTATTTACCGCAACTATATCAAGGATGCACTGGCTAAATTACATATCAATGTTCAATTATTCCGGGCAGGCGAATATAAAGCTGCAGCTGAACCCATGGTTCGCAACAACATGTCTGATGCCGACAGGATATCCAATCGATTGCTGCTGGATACGCTGTGGTCGGCATACAAAAATGATCTGGCCGAAATGCGCCAGATCAAGGCACAGCGCATTCAGACCGTGCTTGATCAACCATCAATATATCTGGCTGAATATAATGGCAACATGGCCGAACTGGTAAAGGCTGAAGGTCTTGTAGATACACTGGCTCATGAAGGTGAAATTGAAAACTATATTGCCAGCGCACTTGGAGTCAGCGGTGATTATCGATCTATCACGTTTCATGATTACCTGCAGGCCGTTAACGGTGACACTGAGCCTGTATCTGAAAATCAGATTGGTATTATCACCGCCAGTGGCATGATTCTGGATGGTGAATTGCCGCCCGGTTCGGTAGGCAGCAAAACCATGGCACAGATGCTTAAGCAGGCTCGAGAGGATGAGAAGATAAAAGCCGTTGTGCTGCGCATAGACAGCCCCGGTGGCAGTGCCCCGGCTTCGGAAGCCATTCGTTCCGAAATCCTGCGCCTGAAGAAAACAGGCAAACCGGTTGTAGTTTCGATGGGCGCTATGGCTGCATCCGGAGGTTACTGGATAGCTGCGCCTGCCGATGAAATCTGGGCTGCCGCAACCACCATTACCGGTTCGATTGGTGCTTACGCCATACTCGCTGATGTCGAACAGAGCCTTGAGAAACTGGGTGTACATACCGATGGAATAGGAACAACTCTGGTAGCAGGAGGAATCCGGGCAGACCGGCAATTACCGCCTGAACTGGCTAAAGTCATGCAGTTATCGATTCAGTATATCTATGGGCGTTTCCTGAATATTGTATCCGAGGGCCGGAATATCTCTGAAGATCAAGTAGCAAAACTGGCTGAGGGTCGGGTATGGACAGGGCTGGAGGCAAAAAAACTGGGGCTGGTCGATCATCTTGGTGGCTTTGATGAAGCGGTGGTTGCAGCAGCAAAACGGGCCGGACTTGGTGAACATTATGATAAAGTCTGGATTCGCCCGCCACAGAAGCTGAAAGACATCATTTTAGCAGAATTATTCGGCAATGCGGATACATCTATTTCTGGTTTTATCCGTCAGGCCAGCAATCAATTGCTGTCGTACACTGGGTTTTCAGCATCCACAATATGGCTGAAAAACGTGGGGCAGCTATCACAGTGGATTGGCATCTCTGCCGGACAGCCGGGCATTTTTGCCATCTGTAACCTGCGGGTAGAATAAATAACGCGATCCATGCCTACACGTCACCTTTGACTAAACTTTCAGCTATGCATTGCTTTAGCTCAGTTTTAATTCATCCGATATTCTGCTCAGGCTGGTTTTAAAGCAGGTCGAGGGTGCGGTCCAGACCGCCGTGGGTCAGGGCGTAGGGGGCCAGTTCTCTTACTCTGGGTTTGGCGTGGAAGGCGATACCCATGCCTGCGGTTTCAATCATGGGCAGATCATTGGCACCGTCACCGATGGCGATGGTTTGCGCTATCGGGATATTCCACTCTTCGGCTTTGGACAACAGGGCAGCGCGTTTACGTTTGGCATCGATGATGTCACCGATGAAATCTCCGGTCAGTTTGCCGTCGATGATTTCCAGTTGATTGCCAAGGGAAAAATCGAGTTTCAGTAATTTCTCGAAATGGCTGGTATAAAAAGTAAAACCGCCTGAAACCAGGCCGGTTTTCCAGCCGTGAGCCTGCAAACCTTTGATCAGCTCTTCGGCGCCATCGGTGAGCCGGATACGTTCGTCGAGCACCTGTTGCAATACCCTCGCATCGAGGCCTTTCAGTAGTTTGACGCGTTCGGTAAAGGAGGCAACAAAATCAAGCTTGCCCTCCATCGAAAGCTGGGTGATCACCGCGACCTGTTCCTTGATACCCATAAAGTCAGCGATTTCATCGATGCATTCACACTGGATGAGAGTCGAATCCATATCCATCAGTAACAGGCCGGGTTGAGAGAGGCGCGGTGTGGGCGGCAGGGCGGTGATAGCAATATCGACATTCAGCCGTTCAGCCAGCGGACGCAGTCGCATGGTCATGGTTCTGGCATCGCAGGCACCTGTGAGCAGCATATTGCAATGATTATCAGATCCGCTGACCTGCAGGATGCCAATACGCTCCAGCACCAATGATTCACAAATTTCTTTGAAAATATTGAAGTTTTCACAACCATGAATGTGGGCGTTCATATGCGCTGCTTCCATATCGCTCTGCCAGATATCCAGCCTTGCGCCTGCCATGCGGGTGCGCATTTGCACTTCCTGCAATGTGTCACACTGATAATGACAGCGCAATCGGTAGGCGTCATGGGTGCTGCAAACCAGCAGCTTACCATCACCCGGCGTAGCGAAAATCGGCGATTTAACTGCGATGGGTAAATCAAAGTCCGGTGGCAGTAGAAAATTATTTAGCATGGTGATGTTATTCCCGTGTGTCCTGATTTGGTTAATGGCATCCATTTAGCGCAGTTCAAAAACAATCAAGATTAAACCGTAAAAATAATATGACCGTTATTATTCATGTAAATTCAGAGTTACACCCTTAAGCAGTGAATCAAGAAAGGCAACACAGTCATGAAGAGCCTGCCGGGAATCATCCGGCAGCCCAAGCAGGGTGAGATTACCATCCGGGGTCAGACGAAAACGATTCGACTCGGACTGAACGCGGGCAAACAGGGATGCTGGTTCAATGGGAGAATCAGCGGTAAAGTTGAAACGCATGCTTTGTGCTCCGGCTTTGATCGCTGATAATCGCAAGACCTGGCCGCGCCAGCGGATGCGCGCACTCTCAAGGCAATGTCTGGCCTCATCCGGCATGCGGCCAAAGCGGTCGGTCATTTCCTCGAACAACAGGGTGATCTGATGATCATCCTCAGCGCGGGCGATGCGCCGATACAGATTCAGCCGTTCACCCGGTTGCGGTACATAATCTGGCGGTAGAATGGCATTGATACCCAGGTACATATCGAGCTGCTGTGCTGTTTTTGGCATTTCACCTCTGGCCTCGGCCACAGCATCGGAAAGCATGTCCATATACATATCGAGGCCGATTTCCTCGATTCTACCGCTTTGTTCAGCGCCCAGCAGATTGCCGGCACCGCGAATTTCCATGTCCTGTCTGGCCAGCAGGAATCCGGCGCCGAGCTCCGAATGTTCGGCAATGGCCTGCAGGCGTTCACGTGCAACCGGGGTCATGGCCCGTTCATCCGGGGTAAACAGATAGGCATAAGCCTGGCGATGGCTGCGGCCAATACGGCCGCGAATCTGATGTAATTGCGACAGACCAAGCAGATCGGCGCGTTCGACAATCAACGTATTGGCATTGGGCACATCCAGTCCGGATTCCACAATCGTGGTACAGACCAGGATATGTAATCGTCCTTCGTAAAAAGCCATCATCTGCCGATCCAGCTCAGCCGGTGGCATCTGGCCGTGGGCAATGCCGATTTCAGCCTCCGGCACATCCTCTCGCAAGCGTGCTGTTATGCGTTCGATGCTTTTGACATGGTTATGCAGATAATAAATCTGGCCGCCACGATACAGTTCACGGCGGATCGCTTCATTGGCAATATGAGGATCAAAGCTGCTGACCATGGTGCGAATTGCTTCACGCTCGGCCGGAGGCGTGCTGATAATCGATGCCGTGCGCAGGCCGGACAGTGTCTGATGCAGAGTGCGCGGAATGGGCGTAGCGGTCAGAGTCAACAGATCTACACTGGCATGCATGGCTTTCAGCTTCTGTTTGTGTTTAACACCGAAGCGCTGTTCTTCATCGACAATCACCATGCCCAGATCGGCAAACCGGAACACATCGGAAAGCAATCTGTGGGTGCCGATAATAATGCGGATTTTACCATTTTCCAGTTCGCTGCTGATGCGCTCGCTGGCCTTTTTTCCCTGTAAGCGGGAAATGAGTTCCACTTTCAGAGCCGTTCCGGCAAAGCGATCAGAAAAGCTGCTGTAATGCTGATTGGCCAGCACTGTGGTCGGGGTCAGCACGGCAACCTGGCGTCCTGATTCGGCCACCACGAAAGCCGCCCGCATGGCCACTTCCGTTTTGCCGAAGCCGACATCACCGCAGATAAGCCGATCCATCGGGCGCTCACGGCCCAGATCGGCAAGCACAGCATCTATCGCTTCGATCTGATCATCAGTTTCTTCAAACGGGAAACGGGCGGCAAACTCCTCATAGGAGTCTTTTAATAAGCCCTGCAACTGACAGGGCGGGCGGGTGTTCTGGCTGCGTCTGGCCTCGACTTCGATCAGTTCACTGGCCATGGACAGCAGGTCGCGTTTAACGCGCTCACGGGTGCGTTTCCATTTTTCAGAGCCCAGTTTATTCAACTTTGGCGATTCATCACCGCTATACCGGTGCAGACGGGCCAGCTCTTCAACAGGCAAGAAAATATGGGTTTTGTCGGCATATTCTATTTTAATGAAATCGGCGAATTGTTTTTCATCGCCATCATCATCACCAATGGTTTCAAGGCCCTGATAACGGCCTATGCCATGATCCTCATGCACAACCGGGCTGCCCGGTTTCAATTCGGCCAGCGTGGTGAAAATATCTGCGCGCAACACAGTTGTACTGCGACTGCGTTTGCGCGGCAGGCGCTGTCCAAGCAGTTCGCGTCCGGTGAGCAGCAGCAGTTTTTGATCAGGGATGGCAAAACCTGTATCGAGATAGCCGATTGTGGATGTCATCAATTCATCAGTGTTTTGCTGCAGGCAATCAGTCAGTGGAATATGATCTGACAGCTCTTCACAGGTCTCAAGCATGCGTTCCTGCTGACCCGGTCCATGCGCGATCAATCTTATTTTCCAGCCCTGATCCAGTTTTTCCTGCAATGCTTCACGCATGGCATGCAATGGTTGTTGCTGGCCAAAGTTATGGATAGATACGGCTTGTTCAATAGCATAAGGGGTGAGTGTTTGTGCCTTTACCGCTGTTTCAGTGGCAAATAGTTCCTGCGGACTGATGGTGGGTTCCGAGCTGGCCCGAACCATTTCGAATTGCGCCCTTACCTGCCCGGCAAAGGCCAATCTATGCGTTTCAATATCGACTTCAGAAAAAATTATGGCGCTATCCGGCAGATAGTCAGCCAGTTGCGCTGTCTGTTCATAAGCAAGTGGTAACAGTGCTTCGATACCGGGGTGTGGGCGTCCGGCCTGAACAGCGGCCAACATCGGATGTTTGCGATGTTGCGGAAAGCGGGCGCGGAAAGCGGCGATGAATATTTCCTGCCCCTGATTATCAAGAATGATCTCGCGTACCGGCACTGAAGTGAAAGCAGCAAGTTCTTCACCTGAGCGCTGGCTTTCCGGATCAAAGCGGCGAATCGATTCAATATCATCACCGAACAGATCAATGCGCAATGGTGTTATTTCGGTGGCAGGCCAAATGTCAAACAGGCCGCCCCGGCTGGCAAATTCGCCGCTAGCAAGAACGCGCTCGGCTGCCACCATGCCAGCTTCAGATAATCTGGATTTAAGCGTGCTGATATCCAGCGTCATGCCGAGCTTGAGCTGCCAGACATGAGCGGCAACAGATTGCTGTGGTGCGATACGTTGCAGCCAGGCGGGCAGAGCGGTGAGCAGCAGCCCTGTTGGATTGGGTGTGGCCAGCAGGCGACCCAGTGTGACAAAGCGTTCACCAACGATGCCGTGATGCGGGGAAACACGATCATAGGGCAGCACTTCCCAAGCCGGGAAACGCCACAAGCATTCAGGTTCATCCTGTAAAAAGAAAGCCAGTTCTTCAACCAGCTGGCGATAGGAGCGCAGATCGGGACAAATCCAGATGACCAGTTTGTCTGATCTGGCCAGTTGTGACAGTTGCCAGGCTAGTCCTGTCTTTGTCTGTTGGTTTGGAACTTGAGTCATGCGGTGCGGCATACTGCCGGAAAGCAAACTCGACAGCTATCCTGGAGCAGCAAAAACCAGGGGTTGAACACTTTTGATGCAAAAATAGATTTGTGCCGCTATTTAATCAGGAATGATGAATCAGCCGGTTTTTGGAAATTTAGCTCCAGACGTGTACATTTCGCATCCTAAAATCTATCTTGATGGAGTTTTCATGCAGGTTTCACCACTGACCGCTTTATCCCCCCTTGATGGCCGCTATGCCGGACAAATTGCCGCGCTACGCCCTGTTTTCAGTGAATACGGTCTGATCAAAGCACGTGTAACAGTAGAAGTACGCTGGTTGCAAATGCTGGCTGCGAATTCAGATATTCTTGAAGTGCCAGCCTTTTCAGATCAGGCACAGGCCTTTCTTAATACAATTGTTACAGATTTCTCAGAATCGGATGCAATGCGGGTTAAAGAGATTGAGCGTACGACCAATCATGATGTCAAAGCCGTTGAGTATCTGTTGAAGGAGAAAGTGGCGGGCAATGATGAACTGGCTGTCATTGCTGAATTTTTTCATTTTGCCTGTACATCCGAGGATATCAACAATCTTTCCTATGCCCTGATGCTCAAGGATGCGCGTGAAACGGTGCTGCTGCCGGGGATGAAATCTATTGTCCAAACTATTGCGACTGGTGCGAAGCAGTATGCTGAGCAGCCGCTGTTGGCTCGAACTCATGGCCAGACTGCCAGTCCAACAACCATGGGTAAGGAATGGGCCAATATTGCTTATCGCTTACAACGTACAATAGATCAGGTGGCAATCATTCCTGTACTGGGTAAAATCAATGGTGCAGTCGGTAACTATAATGCGCATCTTGCGGCTTATCCGGATCTGGACTGGGAAGATATTGCCAGGAAATTCGTTGAATCACTGGGCATCAGCTGGAATCCGTACACTATTCAGATTGAACCACATGATTACATTGCTGAAATGAATGATGCGACTGCCCGTTTCAATACTATTCTGATTGATTTCTGTCGTGATATCTGGGCTTATGTTTCCCTTGGCTATTTCAAACAGCGGGTTATTGCCGGAGAGGTCGGCTCATCGACCATGCCGCACAAAGTAAATCCTATCGATTTTGAAAATGCAGAAGGTAATCTTGGCCTGGCCAATGCCGTACTCGGTCATCTGGCTGAAAAACTACCTATTTCGCGCTGGCAGCGCGATCTGACCGATTCTACTGTGCTGCGCAATCTTGGCGTTGGATTCGGTTACTCCATGCTTGCCTACAGTTCAGCTCAAAAGGGTTTTAGCAAACTGGAAATCAATGCTGATCGAATCAATGCTGATCTGAATGCCAGCTGGGAAGTGCTTGGTGAAGCCGTGCAGACGGTGATGCGCCGTTATGGTCTTGAAAACCCCTACGAACAAATGAAGGCCCTAACACGCGGCAAGGGCATCACCCCGGAGCGGTTAGCTGAATTTATCAACGAGCTGGATATTCCTCAGAAGGCCAGACAGCAGTTGCTGGATTTAACCCCGGCTACTTACATTGGCAATGCCGCTGAACAGGCGGTCGCCATCGACAGCTTTATTGACCGCTGACTCGACCAACAAAACATCGGAGTTCATTACCGCCAAAGAGACCGGGGAAATAAAATCCCGGATCAGATTCCAAATGCGCTGTAAATTACACTTGGTGTCCGGCACGCCTTAATACTTCTTTTACTTCTTCAATCAAGGTGTTTTCATCATCTTCAATGCCTTCTTTTCTTGCCTTCATCATGATATAGGGTCGAATGATCAGCTGAATGGGTAGAGAAAGAGAAAAACCGCCTATGATTGTCCCAATTAGAATAGATAGTATGACATTGATATTGGGCATGTCGCCGGAATCAATGAAGACCACTGATAAACTTATAAAGCTGATGATTATTCCAAGCGTGAGACTGGTTCCGCGCCGAGCCAGATTTCGCCCGATGGAAACATGGAACGACAATTTTCCTGTAGATCGGGAAACTTCAAGAGACAGCTTGAATCTCCAGAACTGTCCTCGTGTCAGATAGATGTCCCAACGTGTTGCAAATGGATCGGCTCCAGAGTGTATGACATAATTAACTGCATAGCCCTTTGTTTCGGGGTATCGCTCTCTAAAATCACCAAGCAGCCACCCTCCGATTACTTCAAGCATAGCTTTTGGCTCATGCATTGCATATCCGCTCATATCCAAATGGAAAATTGGTTGCATTGTCAAGCGTACAGACTCCTGGCCAAAGACAAGAGACGTATCATTGACGCAATTCATCAGGAAGGCTGAATGTCACATTCTCTTCCCGGGCAATAAGCGTCTTGATTTCTGAGAAACCACGTCTATTTAGACAGTTTATAACCTGCTTTACAAGTATTTCCGGCGCTGAGGCACCCGCAGTAATTCCAATTCTTGTGTCAGTAGTGAACCAGTCTTTCTTAATGTCTTCAGGACCGTCGATCAGGTAGGCGCGGCAACCAGATCGTTCCGCCACTTCTCGCAGACGATTGGAATTGGATGAGTTCTTTGAACCAATCACCAGAACGACATCCGATTGCGAAGCCAGCATTTTTACAGCTTCCTGTCTGTTACTGGTGGCATAACAGATATCTTCATTTTTCGGACTGTGAATACCTGGGAAACGATTTTTTAATGCCTCAACCACATATTTGGTATCATCCACACTGAGCGTGGTTTGAGTAACAAAGGCCAGCCTTTCAGGATCTTTTACCTTCAACGTTTCAACATCCTGCGGCTCGGATATTAGTAATACAGACCCTGCGGGAGCTTGACCCATGGTGCCTTCGACTTCCGGATGACCGGCATGACCAATCAGAATCACCTGATCGCCATTCTCATAATGGCGATGCAGATGCACATGCACCTTGGTAACCAATGGGCAGGTAGCATCAATCACATGCAGGTCTCGACCAGCAGCATTTTTCCGCACAGCCTGACTTACGCCATGAGCTGAAAAAATCAGCACCGAACCATCAGGGACATCATCCACGTTATCAATAAATATCGCACCTTTGGCCCGCAATCCCTCAACAACAAAACGATTGTGTACGATTTCATGTCGCACATAGACAGGAGCCCCGAATATGTTTAGTGCCCGTTCTACAATTTCGATGGCCCGGTCAACACCCGCACAAAACCCCCTGGGTTCAGCCAGCAATATCTGATTCACATCCTTTCTCCTTTCTCCTTTCTGCAATGTGACATACAATGCCATTTTGTCATACTCTTCCGCATTAATATGAAACAAACAATGCGTTTATATAGTTCTACCCCATCATTGATTGAACTATCGCGCCTTGTGCAGCAACAACCATTGCTTGTCATGAGGTAGAAAAAGTCCATATGCGTTAGTGAAGCATGACACCATCCCAAGGAGTGATCCATGAGTAGATATATTCTCAACCCCGGCGATAAGGCACCTGCTGATATTGAACTGGATGCTTGGCCGGAAGGTCGTCTGAAACTGGCGGATCTGGCCGGGCAGTGGGTGATTCTTTATTTTTACCCCAAGGATAGTACGCCGGGTTGCACAACAGAATCCTGTGAATTTCGCGATGCATTGTCTGATTTCTCTGCTGCTAATGCCAGAATCATCGGTGTAAGCCGTGATTCACTAAAATCGCATACCCGCTTTACGGAAAAGCAGGGACTTAACTTCCCGCTGATTTCCGATACTGAAGAGCTATTGTGTAAAGCTTTTGATGTCATCCAGCTTAAAAAGCTCTATGGCAAAGAATCGCAGGGCATAGAGCGCTCCACCTTTATCATTAATCCCGCAGGTGATATTGCTTATGCCTGGCGCAAAGTACGTGTTAAAGAACATGTGGCTGATGTCTTATCGACGCTGAAAGAATTGCAGAGCTGATGCTTCAAGGTAAGCGAATCCTGATCGGCATTGGTGGCGGCATTGCCGTTTACCGGGTGGCCGAACTGTCCCGCATGCTGATCAGGGCTGACATGCAGGTGCGCTGTGTCATGACCCGATCAGCCTGTGAATTTGTCTCTCCCATGACTTTTGAAGCGTTGACCGAAGAAAAAGTACATACAGAACTGTTTGATCTGACCAGAGGGCGGGACAATCCGGCAGGACAGCCGGATTGGACAGACGAAGCCCGCAACATTGCTGGGCGAGGCAGGATCGCCGAGCATCAAATGGGACATATTAAACTGGCACGCTGGGCTGATGTGGTACTGATTGCTCCGGCTACGGCCAATTTACTGGCTCGATTCGCGCACGGTGTAGCAGATGATTTGTTGACCACCATTATGCAGGTTTGTGAAAAACCTGTACTTCTGGCACCTGCCATGAATACATCAATGTGGGAATCTGCCGCTACACAGAATAATATTACAACATTGAAACAACGCGGGCTCTTTGTCGTTGGCCCTGAAGCCGGTGAGCTTGCCTGCGGCGAATCGGGAGCCGGCCGCTTAAGTGAACTTCAGGCCATCATCTCGGCATTACAACCACTGCTAAACGAACAAACACTCACCGGACAGCGCTGGACCATCAATGCCGGCCCTACTATTGAGGCATGGGATGACGTTCGTCTGCTGAGTAATCGTGCCAGTGGCACGCTGGGGGCTCTGCTTGCTGATATGGCAGCAATTCATGGTGCCAGCGTTTCCTTTATCGCAGGTCCGGGCACACCTGAAACAAATCCACTTGTTAAGCGTTTAGACATCGAATCAGCTGCACAAATGCAAATTGTATGTGAGAAAGAAGCGGCAGGGGCGAATGTTTTCATCGGCACGGCTGCCGTCTCGGATTTCCGCTTTTCCAAGACCCATCTGGGCAAACTAAAACGAAAAGACAGCAAAGATTTAACTGTTACACTGATAGCCAATGCTGATATTATTGCTTCGATTGCAGCCATGAACAACAGGCCCGGACAAGTTATTGCATTTGCTGCTGAAGCCGAAGACCATATCCGGAATGCAAGGAATAAACTGGCACAGAAAGGTGTTGATGCTATTGTAGCCAACGATATCTCAAATATGAGCAGTGCCAGCGCCAGTGGCTGGTGGATTACAGGCGAAGATGAACAGCCCATCCAAACGGCAAGCAAATATGAGTTCGCACAACATGTTTTCAAACATATCATGGAGTTTAACAAATGAGTAATCCCGTCGTTTACATTCAGAAATTGCCACATGGAGAAGGTCTTGATCGTCCCTTTTACGCAACAAAACATGCCGCTGGTGCCGATCTCCGGGCCGCTATTGAAACGGATGTGATTATTGAAGCCGGTAAACATGTACTGATCAAAACCGGTTTCGCCATAGCTCTTCCTAATAATTATGAAGCACAGATACGTCCCCGCTCTGGGCTGGCTCTGAAACATGGTATTACCGTACTCAACACTCCCGGCACCATTGATGCCGATTATCGTGGTGAAGTCGGGGTGATTCTGGTCAATCATGGTTCGGAACCTTTTACAGTTAAACGCGGTGACCGGATTGCCCAGATGATTATCGCACCGTTTGTTCAGGCTGATTTTCATCAGGTTTCCGAACTATCCAAAACCCAACGTGGCACTGGTGGTTTTGGCAGTTCCGGCAATCAGTAAATATTTGAATGACGCAGGGATGGTCTGAAAATTACTTTGCATGTAGCCTGTGTTCTGCTGTAATTCACTGGTGTTTGTTTGAATTCATCACACTGCCTGCTGCAGGGAGATAACAATGAAGCGTTTGATATGGCTGGTTCCTGTTTTGGTTATGAGTGCGCCTTTGGTATCAGCGGCTTCGCAATCAGATAGTGGCGAGACTGCCCCCCCCGATGCAATGAAGCATTTGGTTAAAGCCCCGGAAATTGATTTTGCCAATTTACGTGATCCATTTGAATCATATCTAGCCGTTGTTGCTGCCCGTAATAAAGCAACACTGGTTAAGAAAATTGTCCGCCAAAGCAATCGTGAACCTGAATTTCTGGAGAATTTTGATCTGAGTTCATTGAAGCTGGTGGCAACATTTAGTATGGATGGTGAACTTGTCGCCATGGTGGAAAGTTCTCTGGGTAAAGGATATATCGTGCGTCGTGGAGACCATATGGGTAAAAATTACGGTCGCATAGAAAAACTGACTGATGATACTATTTTCCTGGTGGAACAGGTCGTGAATCCTGCAGGTGAGGTTACTGACAGACAGGTTTCCCTGACCATGAAGGAAGTAAATGAATAATCTGTCATTTTATCAAGTACATGCATTTTCCTCTGAAAAATAATATTTTAACCCTTTGACCGGATCCATGACAGCTGCTGAAGTCCGGCAATTTTTCGAATCTTTGCAGGCAACTGACCCCGAACCGGTTACTGAGCTTAATTATACGAATGCGTTTGAATTGCTTGCTGCAGTCATGCTCTCGGCCCAATCCACTGATATTGGAGTCAATAAGGCCACAGCCAGACTCTATCCGATTGCCAATACGCCTCAGGCCATGCTTAAACTGGGTGAAGAAAAATTGAAAAGTTATATTTCCTCGCTGGGGCTGTATAACAGCAAGGCGAAACACTTGATTGGCACTTGTGAAATACTGGTTTCAAAACATGGCGGTGAAGTGCCACGCACACGGGAGGCGTTGGAAGAACTGCCGGGCGTAGGTCGGAAAACGGCGAATGTGGCGCTCAATGTGCTGTTTGGGGAACCGACCATGGCAGTAGATACGCATATTTTCAGGGTCGGCAATCGTACCGGACTGGCGCCGGGAAAAACGCCGCTGGATGTGGAAAAGGGTTTGCTGAAAGTCATACCGGATGAATTCATGCACCATGCCCACCACTGGCTTATCCTGCATGGGCGTTATATCTGTACGGCCCGCAAGCCCAAATGTCATATCTGTCCTGTAGCACTCGAATGTCACTGGCCTGAAAAAACCAGCGCCATTTGCTAACTTGCGCGGATTCAACTTGTAAGTGCAACTTTGATGAGGGTTTGAAGGAGCAATGGTATCAGATTGCCGCGCTCAAGAAAGCAGGTCATATGCAGGTTGAGATAGCCCGATTGATCTGTCAGGGCCAAGTTGGAGCACCCGTTCCGTTGGGTCAAAGGGTGGATTAAAGTCCGAAGGTTATTGCATCGGTAAAAAGTGAGTGGAGCGCTTGATGAGAGAACAATCTTTGAAAGGACGCGTTGTTACTGTAACACGCCGCCAACCAGGCTATAAACGCTTTAAAGTTTACGGTGAAAATATCAAACGCCTAGTACACAGTCTATATTATAAGGTCGGGTACAGGTGTTTCAATTTAACTCTTGCATCCTGAACAGTGAAACGCCAGTTCATTTCACTTTTGATCGCATTTCTATCTTTTACCCAAGCTGAAACTTCCTGAGTTAAATAT
>JAJRTX010000201.1 GCA_021545665.1 Zetaproteobacteria bacterium | reverse complement strand
GGAAGTTTCAGCTTGGGTAAAAGATAGAAATGCGATCAAAAGTGAAATGAACTGGCGTTTCACTGTTCAGGATGCAAGAGTTAAATTGAAACACCTGTACCCGACCTTATAATATAGACTGCGTACTAGAGCCTTAACATTTTTCATCTATTCACCTTTGTCACGTTTACAAACGGCCACATAATCGCGCAGAGCTTCTCCATCATATAACTGGCGCGGCCTGCCTATTCGCTGATTCGGCTCGGCAATCATCTCCATCCACTGTGCCACCCAGCCCACAGTACGGGCGATGGCGAACATCACTGTAAACATATTACCGGGAATACCCAGAGCCCTGTAAATCAGCCCTGAATAGAAGTCTACATTGGGATAGAGTTTCCGTTCCACAAAGTAGTCATCATTGAGAACAACCTCCTCAAGTTCAAGCGCCAGTTCAAATAAAGGATCATTTTTATCTCCCAGCTTTCCCAGCACTTCATGGCACATATCACGGATAATACGGGCACGGGGATCGTAATTTTTGTAGACTCTGTGACCAAAGCCCATCAGCCGGAATGAGTCTTCCCTGTTTTTGGCACGGGCAATATAGACAGGAATATTCTTCACATCCCCAATTTCTCCCAGCATGCTCAAAACCGCCTCATTGGCTCCGCCATGAGCAGGCCCCCATAGTGCTGCTATGCCGGAGGCGATACATGCGAAGGGATTTGCACCAGAGCTTCCGGCCAGACGCACCGTAGAAGTACTGGCATTCTGTTCATGATCAGCATGTAGCATAAATATCAGATCGAGTGCCTTTTCGGCAACCGGATCCACCTTGTAAGGTTCGCTGGGAAGTGAAAACATCATGTGTAACAAATTGCCCGCATAGCTGTAACTATTGTCGGGATAAATAAAGGGTTCGCCGATGGAGTGCTTGTAACAGGCCGCAGCGATGGTTGGCATTTTAGCGATCAGGCGCAAGGCAGCAAGCTCGCGGTGTGAAGGGTTATGGATATCTGTAGAATCATGGTAAAAAGCCGACAGTGAGCCCACAACCCCCACCATGATCGCCATCGGATGGGCATCATGATAGAAACCTCGGTAGAAATCCTTGAGGCTCTCATTGATCATACTATGGTGTGTGATAAGAGTGATGAAAGCATCCAGTTTATCACATGTCGGCAACTCACCATAGAGCAACAGATAAGAGACTTCCAGAAAACTGCTTTTTTCCGCCAACTGTTCAATGGGATAACCGCGGAAAAGCAAAACCCCCTGCTCACCATCGATGAAGGTAATGGCACTACGACAACTGCCGGTAGCAAAAAAACCAGGGTCAAAAGTAAAATAGCCCAGCTCCCTGTACAGGTGCCCGATTTCGACCACAGGTGGCCCATGACTACCTCGCCGCACCGGTAGATCAATACTCCTGCCGCTGACACTATCAGTGATGGTAAGCTTCTCAGTCATAAAACTACCCCCTGTACTCTTTTTTGACCTTATCCATAGTCAACCAGAGTTTTTTACTTTTATCCTGTATGGTTACTGTAGTTGATATGTCTCATTTTTCCCATAGTTGAAATGATAGTCCTTGGTGATAAATCTGTTCTGAAGGTAGTAGAATATCCCAATTACAGCTACTTATAGCACTCTTGCCAACTGAACCCCAAGCCAGGTCAGCATCAGACAGAGAACAACCTGACCAATAATATTGCCAAAAGCCATTGTGAAAGCTCCTTCTTGCAATAACCGGACAGATTCCAGCGAATAGGTGGAAAATGTTGTAAAAGCCCCCAGAAAACCAACTGTAAGAGCAAGCCGAATCAGCTCACTGGTGCCGGATCGTTCAATCAGCCAGACAAACAGAAACCCCAGCAAGAAACTACCCAGTGCATTGACAACAAAAGTACCCCAGGGGAAAGCACCACCGGCCATTCTCTGAATACTCGAAGCCATCAGCCAGCGCATCACTGCACCTGTTGCACCTCCGGCTGCCACTACCAGTAATTGCCGCATCATGATTTACCCCCATACTTTTCAGCACGCCGTTGCTGTAACCAGTCCAAACGTTCTTTCAGTGTGCGCTCAAAACCACGCTCCGTCGGTTGAAATAATTCAATCTCCTTCAATCCCGCCGGAAAATGCTGCTGATCTACCACCGCATCAGCATCATTATGGGCATAATGATAGCCATCTCCATGACCCAACTGCTTCATCAGTTTTGTCGGTGCATTGCGCAAATGCATCGGAACCTCGGTCTGTTGGCTTCTATTGGCTAGTTTTCGCGCCTCTTTCTCGGCCATATAAGTCGCATTGCTCTTGGCCGACAGGGATAGATAAATCACGGCTTCAAACAGCCCCTGCTCACCTTCTGGAGAACCCAGAATCTCATACATCCGGTGTGCATCCAGCGTTATATTCAGAGCTTTAGGATCAGCCAGACCAATATCCTCGGTAGCCATGCGAATCAATCTGCGGGATATGTATAAAGGCTCTTCTCCTGCTTCCAGCATTCGTGCCAACCAGTAAATAGCAGCATCGGCATCAGAATCACGCACACATTTATGCAGCGCTGAAATCAGATCATAGTGCGCATCTCCATCTCGATCATAACGGGCTGCCCGGCGCAGGCTTTGTGCCTCACAAGCTTTCTTTGACCAGGCTGCATTCTGATCAGTATCAAACAATGATTCCAGTGCATTCAAAGCGTAGCGGGCATCACCATCTGAAGATGTAGCCAGCCATACCAGTGCGTCTTCTTCCACTGAGAAAACAGGTGCCTGTTGCCGCAAACTGCTACAGGCACGCTGTAAAATTGGCACAATATCTTCTGCCTTCAGCGACTGGAGTACAATCACACGGCAACGGGAAAGAAGTGCATTATTTAGTGAGAAAGACGGATTTTCTGTCGTAGCACCGACCAGAATCAGTGTGCCATCCTCGATAAAAGGTAGTAACACATCCTGCTGTGCCTTATTAAACCTATGAATTTCATCTAAAAACAGCAGCCAGGTCTGTCCTTCCTGCTTGGCCCTCCTGACCACAGCTTGCACTTCCGCTTTACCGGCTGAAACAGCGGAGAGGTGAGCAAAAGGTAAATCAGCAGCCTGGGCCATCACCATGCCCAGAGTTGTTTTACCCACCCCGGGCGGCCCCCAGAAAATGCAGGAAATTGCCCTGCCCTCAGCAATAAGTCTGGCAAACCATGAATCAGATTGTGTAAGTTCAGATTGTCCGGCCACCTCACTCAGGATCAGGGGTCGAATTCGATGTGCCAGAGGCACAGAAACTTCTGTCAGCTTTTCTGTTGCAAGCAGGGAAGTCTGTTTAGTCAAAAGTTTTGGATACGGAGAAATTAACAGCCTGTTTGCGATCCCTGTATGTGCCAGCAAAAATCCCTGCTGCCGTTTTATTTGTATAATAGGTATATGTATAAGCCAGATCCATATGTAGACCATACACATCCCCACCCGCACCAAGACTGATACGATGACCATCCTGATCGGCAATCACGGGGCTAAAGCCAATGTTGCGACTAGCTCCCTGATCATAGGCATAACCCGCCCGAATCTGGGAGTTCTCACGCCACGTCCATGTCAGGCCAGTCATGACTGTCAGGGTATCACGCAAATTCAGAGGATTGGATTGAGGGGACACTCCGGACACACTCAAACTCTTCATTGCAGACCAGCGTGTCCACTTCACATCAACTTCCAACTTCCAGACATCATAAAAATCGTGCGCAATACCGGCTGCTACCTCATCCGGCAATTTAAAAGAGAGGTTGTCATTTGCCTGCCCTGAAATACTGATTCTGGAACCAGAGCGAAACATCAGACCCATCGACCATGCTGGCATTGGCTTCCACATCAAGGAGGCATGACCACCAAAGCTAACCAGATCATTACTATTAAAGTTTTTCAGCCCCTGTGACAGCGTTGCCCGGGCGATATACCAATCACCACCTGCTGCAAATGCCAGGTTACTATTAACAGCATAAATAATATCCATAGATGCATGGTCAATCATTATCTTGGTTATACCTGCTGACGCAGGAAAACCAGTACTCCAGTCATTATTTACCTGATATAAAGGAGAAATGCCTATACCGCCACCAAACCGGCCATCGTGAGGCATCCAGCTGGCATAAAGATAGCCTGTGGTCACTTCATTACCATCATTGGGCGCAACAGGCCCTGTTGGCAATACGACTGATGAATCCCGGAAACCCATACGTAAACCAGCAGTTGTAGAAACCCCTGACTGCCAGGCAATACCAGCCGGGTTATAGGCCAAAGCCGATGCATCATCTGCTGTTGCCACATAAGCGTTAGCTACACCTGCAGCACTGGCTGACTGATCGGGCTGCGAAAAGCCTCCAGCATAAGCCCAGGCGCTGCCTATAAACAAACTACCCAAAAAAAGTAATATCTGTTTCATTAAAGTTCCTATTCATTCAAATGATTTGAATGTAAATTGTAATTGTTCTGATTACCGTAAATCCAGTACTTCTACACCCTCAGGTGGCGTAAAACTAAATAAATTTTCGTCCGGCGCAATGAAAGAACAGGTAGACAGGGTTATCCGATTCGAATTACCCAGCACATCCTGGCGTTCAATAGAACTCAAATCTCCATATCTGGAGAACCCAAGCCATACTACAGGTGCACTTTCAATCTGAACCTGGTAGCGCCATATATTCAAACTTTCGCTATCCTCTTGCCTGAGCACATGAATATCCTGAAATGAAATTCGTCCATCAAGTAACTTCATCACAACCGGATCCACCGATTCAAGATTACTCAGGCGCTCAGCCTGCATCAAATCAGCTTCATAATGCCAGATAATTTTACCATCCCCAATGTAGAGCTGCTCATACGGCTGCCTGTATTGCCATCGGAAACGCCTCGGCTTACGCACAGCCAACTCCCCCGAGTAACTCTGACTACCGCCATCATTGTACGTAATAAATTGATCAAAGTGACATTTAAATCCAGCTATAGTCGAAAGTTTCTTAATGCTCTCCTCAAGAAATTTACTATCATTTTTTTGCCGGGAATCCAGTGGAAACACCTGTTCGGCTGCAGAAGCAGACAGTATTATTGGCAATAGCAGGCAAGCACCCCAGACCAGAATGAGGAACCTCTGAATCATTCGATGACTCCTCCTCCGTCCATTTCCGAACGAGTCATAACTTTGCGAATTCCGCCTGAACCCGGCGCAGTCACCAGCCCCTCACGTTCCATTTGCTCCACCAGACGACTGGCACGATTGTAACCAATTCGCAAATATCGCTGTACCATGGAAACTGAACACTGTCCCTTTTCAATAACCAGTTCTGCAGCTTCATCATATTTCTCATCATGATCATCGCCACTGGCAGCACTACCAGCTTGTGATGTATCCGGCACCTCAAACACCTCTTCATGATAATCCGGCTCACCCTGAGTTTTTAGATGTTCTACCAGATCAAGCACTTCGTGATCAGAAACAAAAGCACCATGTACACGAGTCAGATTTCTACCACCACTGAGAAAAAGGCTATCACCCTGCCCCAGCAATTGTTCTGCGCCCATCTGATCGAGAATCGTGCGTGAATCAATTTTGGATGAAACCTGAAAGGATAAACGGCTGGGTAAATTCGCCTTAATCAATCCGGTAATGACATCGACACTGGGGCGCTGGGTAGCCAGCACAAGATGTAAACCAGCTGCCCGGGCTTTCTGAGCAATTCGGCAAATAGCCTGTTCCACTTCTTTGCCAGCCACCATCATCAAGTCGGCCAGCTCATCAATCACAATAACAATATAGGGCAGACGTTCCACATCCTCCTGCTTCTGTACTGCCTTATTATAACCATCGACATTGCGCACTTTTGCTTCGCTCATCAGATGATAGCGACGCTCCATTTCATATACCGCCCAGGCCAGCGCCTTGGCTGCTTTATTAGGGTTGGTTACCACCGGTACCAGCAAATGCGGAATGTCATTGTAAACAGATAACTCCAGCATTTTCGGATCAACGAGAATCAGACGCAGACTTTTCGGCGTATGCGTCATTAGCAGTGAGCAGATCATCGCATTCACTGACACGGATTTACCAGAACCTGTCGTGCCTGCCACCAGTAAATGTGGCATTTTTGCCAGATCCGTTACCACCGGATTACCGGCAATATCGACACCAAGAGCCATAGGAAGAATATGGCGCTTGTTGGCAAAGTCCTTGCTCGCCAGCACCTTGTGCAGAAGTACCCCCTCCCGAACCTCATTGGGAATCTCAATACCTATTACATTCTTACCGGGGATATTGCCAGCCACCCGCACACTGATTGCGGACATAGAACGGGCCAGATCATCCTGTAAGGCAATAATCCGGCTTACTTTTGTGCCAGCCATGGGCTCCAGCTCAAACTGTGTCACAATTGGCCCTGGTTGCACCGCCACAACCTTCCCTTCAACACGGTAATCCAGAAGTTTCTTCTCAAGCATGCGCGCCACAGCCTGTAGTGATTCCTGGCTATGCTTGTGCCCTTCATCCGCACCACGATCAAACAAATGTAATGATGGCAATTTAAACCCTGTTGCCGACGGTTCAAGAAAAGCCAGCTCAGCCTGCTGTTGCTCTTTGGCACGACGCGATATTTTCACTTTAGCCTGCGGATTCACACTTGGTTCAGATTTAGCAATATGTGTTGGCCGTTTTTTACGTATTTTCTGACGCACTTCACGTGCATCCATGCGATCTTTTCGTGTTGAAGCTGAAGAAAAAATACGTGCAACAACACTGCCAGAAAAGACCAGCATGGCTACGAACCAACTATAAATTTTATGCGCCATTTTCAGCAGTGACCAATGTGAGGCTGTAACCAGAGAACTGAGAATCAGAGTACCCAGCAACACATCCCGACCAATAGTGTGCAGTGGTATATTCAGTGTCTTATCCAGCATGGCTCCCAATGCTCCACCCGGGCCTGCCGGCAGTGGTGATAACAGGCCAACGGGGAGAATTACAGCCAAATAGGCATTTAAAAGTGCAGATACCCCCAATACGACCGGCAGCCATAGCAATGAGGTCCAACCACCCAGGTAAGGGCTACGTCCAAAGGCAATGCGGACAACAAGTGATATAAGTAACGCTATCCACAGCCAGACAGCATAACCGAACATCTGGAATAGAAAATCGGATATATAAGCACCAACCAGACCCGTCAAATTAACTGCCTCAGCCTGTGTTGCGTGGTTCAGTGAAGGGTCTGCCGGGGAAAAGCTGTAAAGCGCCAGTACCAGTACAACAACCACACCGGCAATCATAAAAGCCAGTGCTTCACGTATAAGTGCGCGTAAATCCATCAGATAGCCAAAACTACAGGCAAAACCATGGGTCTGCGACCAATTTTCTTCCTGCACCAGCGCCGCAAAAACAGACGGACCTCTTCCTTGGTCGAATCCAGATCGGCAAGCAGTTCTTTATCCATCTGTTCCAGAAAAGATTGTAATACATCTGCCGCCTCAGCCAATACATCCTCACTTACATCTTCATGCAACACTCCTCGCGCTACCAGGCCGGGTTTCTCAAGCAAACGTCCTTCATGCTGACTGAGCAGTACAGTAACGGATATCATGCCATCTTCGGCCAGCACACGCCGGTCACGCAATACAATACCGTCAATTTCATCACGAATATCACCATCGACAAACACTGCGCCGGCATGGAAACCGGCGCCTTCGCGTATGCCAGCAGCATCAATCTCAACGCTCATGCCATTCTCGGCAATAATAGTGTGGTCAAAGGGTATGCCGGTCGCCAGACTCAGATCGCGGTGTTCGATCAGGTTTCTGTATTCTCCGTGTACCGGGTAAAAATACTTTGGCCGCGTCAGCTGCATCATCATTTTTAATTCATGAGCCTGGGCATGGCCGGAAACGTGCAAGGGAGCCTGTCTGGCATGCATCACGCGGGCACCACGGCGGTAAATATGGTTGTAGAGTCCGGCAATAATCCGCTCATTGCCGGGAATATTGCTGGATGAAAAAATCACCGTATCACCTTGTTCAAGTTTCACACCGGTAAAGCGCCCCTGCGCCATGCGCGCAATGGCAGCTCTGGATTCTCCCTGTGAACCGGTGGCAATAATCAGCAGCTCGTGAGCCGGAATATCGCTACACTGCTTGATATCAACCAGTGTGCCAGCCGGAATATTCAGCCGCTGCAATGATTGAGTGATTTGCATATTGCGTTCCAGACTGCGACCGGCCACCGAAACTTTACGTCCACAGCTTATAGCTGCATCTATAATCTGCTGAATGCGGAACATATTCGAGGCAAAGGTCGTCACCACCACCTTACCCTTACACTGTGAAACAGCCTGTTTGAGTGCCGGGCCGACAACCCTTTCCGAGGCGCCGCTGCCTGAACGTGTGGCATTGGTCGAATCCGATGCAAGCAGCAGCACGCCTTTATCACCGAGCTGCGAAAAACGATGGATAGCAGTAGCACGGCCATCAATCGGAGAAGGGTCAAATTTGAAATCACCCGTATGCACGATCACACCCATGGAAGTATGAATGGCCACAGACACGGCATCCATAATCGAGTGCGTCACCGGCACGCCTTCCACCTGAAATGGCCCGACATCAACAGTATCGCCATTTTCCGGCAAGGGGCGCAAGTCGCCCTTAAACCCACGCTCAGTCAGTTTTGCCTTGACCAGTGCCAGTGTCACTTCAGAGCCATAAACGGGCAGTTTCAAACGCGGCAGCAGATGCGGCAAAGCGCCGATGTGATCTTCATGTCCATGCGTTAACAACAGAGCATGGATATTTAGCCCCAGTTCATCCAGAGCAGAAATATCCGGCACCACAACATCAACGCCATGCTGCCCCGGCTCCGGAAATCCCATGCCGCAATCGACAATCACGGCATCATCATCAATGGCATACACCATCATATTCTTGCCGAATTCTCCCACTCCACCGAAGGGAAAACAGCGTAATACCGGATCAGTCATATTGATTTCTCACGGGTAATAACTCCAATGTCTCAAAAAAATATTGAGTCAAGCCAATGTATACTGCCGGAATATCAACACCGTGCCCCCTGTCACACTGCATTCAGGCAGCGCCCCGACTACCCGGTTTGACAGCTGGCATCGTACCTACCTGACACATCGGACAGTCACGTTTCTCAAATGTGGCCACTTTCACACTAATCGCCGTTGCAAAAGGTATATCAAAACGCTCACCCGCATCCGGTGCACGATCCACAACTGCCAGCACCTTCACCGGATTGCCGCCAAGCTGACGAATAACATCCATGCATTCGCGTACCGAACCGCCAGTGGTAATCACATCTTCCACCACCAGATAACGGCTACCCTCAGTGATACTGAAACCCCGGCGCAGCTGCATTTCGCCCTCTTTGCGTTCGGTGAAAATAAACGGCTTACCCAGCAATCGGGCAACTTCCTGACCAATTACCAGGCCACCGATAGCTGGTGAAACCACCATATCATAATCATTAGCATCGATTTTTGTTATCAATTCTGTAGCCAGGGCTGTGGCATTACTGATATCCATCAAAACCAGCGCCGATTGCAGATAACGCGCCGAATGGCGTCCACTGGAGAGAATAAAGTGCCCGCTCAACAGTGCTCCCGCCTCTTCATACATAGCTAAAATTTCCTGTTCGTTCATCACATTTCCTTTCAAGTAAAGTTCGGATGAGTCATATACTATTCACCCGGAAAAATTTGCGGCAGTGTAACAGTTTCCCTGCTCCGACATAAGCTTGCACCTTGCCAGGGAAGTGCTGATTAACTCTGGGTCAACTGATTTGCTATTTGAAAAGGTTCAGATCAAGGCGTAAATTGCAGCTAATAGCAGAGCTATTGGCAATATTTACAACACAGAGATGCACATTTTCAGATACAAAGCAGCGATCTATGAATTGATCAGCACTGCCCTATTATTTCGATGTGCTATAATAAAAGCATGGAAACAAAGAAGCCCTCAGCAATAAAAGCCATTCTACTTGATCTGGATGGCGTACTTTATATTGGCAACCATATCATAAACGGAGCCGCTTCAGCTGTTCAGCAACTGCGTAATGCAGGATTGCAAATTGCCGCTGTCACCAACACAACAACCCAGCCAAGGCAGGCCATAGTAAAAAAGCTCAAAGACTTTGGCATCGAAATCCATGAATCAGATGTGTACACACCCGCAGCAGTGGCTGTACAACGAATCGGCAGCTCTTCAGCCAGGCTATATATCCGTGATTCATTGCAGGTCGATTTCAAAGGCATTCAACATTCAGATCATCAGCCTGATTTCATCGTTATGGGCGATCTGGGCGGCGAGGGTTATTCACCGGAAGTGCTGCGCGATATTTTCACTCAGGTTCTGGCCGGATCAAAGCTGCTGGCCCTGCACAAAAATCGCTTCTGGCAAAAACCGGACGGCCTGCATCTGGATCTCGGCCCCTTCGTCGCGGCCATTGAATATGCCACAGGAAAACAGGCGACCATACTCGGCAAACCCTCAACAGACTTTTTCCACTGCATCTGTTCCTCTTTGGGCGTTTCACCGAATCAAACCCTGATGATAGGCGACGACATAGAATCCGATATCGGCGGCGCACAACGGGCCAGCCTGAAAACCGCACTGGTGCAAACAGGCAAATACCGCGCCGAATTCGTCCAGCAAACCGGCATCAAAGCCGACCTTGTCCTACCCTCCATCGCCGATCTTCCCGATGCGCTGAATTTGCTTCAACCAGCGTCCTGATTATGTCTTGATAGGCCAAATCCGCGATTCAAGGCCCTACTTGTTATGTCCCCGTAACTCTGGAATTCGGAATTAGAACCGCCCCGTGCGGACCCGCAAACGGTGGGGTGGGGGGGGTTAGAATCCCCAAGCTAGCCGATTGGCTAATGATCACTTAGGTTCGATTCCAATAACTTGACTAACTCACAAATACGAGTGAATTGTTCTTCTGTTGGATCTTTTAACCATTTGGCAAAGTTTCCAATAAGTGCTGTTTTGATCTTTGCGTTTTCATCGGAATCTAGGAGAGATTCTGATTGCTGTGCAATATCTGCTAGTGACTCTCCATCGCTGTGCTTATGAAATATATTTAACGGGACTAGCGTGCGTATAGAAGCTAGATCACCGCCAATTTCATTGGCCAATACAACGCTTCCAGCAGATGTAAACATACATATAACTACTAGAAGATTGTCGCTGACGGATTCTGGGGTGTAACCAAGTCTTCTAATGAGGTCCGTCGCTATTACTCTAAGAGATTGGATACAAAGGCCGTTAGAATTATCCACCTCCGGTGCTTCTATCCCCAACGATTGAATCGCGTTTGACAAGGTTGCCGCGCCCTCTTGGTTTGGGGCTACATTATTGTTTATGGCATCTGATAACAGCCCAGCCCCACCTAGGGGAACTGATGAGGCCTCATGATCGCGACTTCCAAACAGCCTAGATAAAAATCCCATATCCCTATCCTTTTATAGCCAACGTCGTAAATCACCGGTAGAAAAAAACAGCGCGAGGAACGAGGCCGCTTTTTGGCGACCGAGTGCATTTGCTTAGGCGATTTAACTTGATTCTGGCGATAACACTCCTGCATTACCTTTGACCTCATACCTTTCATCTTCAACAGGCCCACAGGAGACAAGGCTACCCTGACTCCATGGATTAACCGCTGTTGTTTCGAATAACTTTCGTTTGGTGGCAATCGCAAAAACTAAAGTTGCTTGCATTCGAGCATCTTGCTCGCTTTCAGCCCTGACAAACACCTCTCCCTTGTAAGTACTGGCATTCCAGTCCTGGGATTCTTCATTGAGGACAGAAAGTTTCCATATTTTCATTTCTTACCACCTTGAATCATTATTATCATCTCCGTATGGGAGCCATAATCATAACCTTTTACAGCAAAAGGGGTCAGGTCGAAGAAGGTCTGATTTTTTCATCGGGATCGCTGTCCCTATCGCCGCACAGGGTGCTGCAATCGAAACGCTTTACAGACTCACTAAAAAGCCGCTGGTGCGATATGGTTGAAAAACCCGGCAAACCGATTCTCCCTCAGGAATGATTATGGGTTGGTGACTTCTATGTCCCTGTGAATGCGCCGTCCATGGCGCTCCTTCCTCATTTGAAGCCAGTGTAGATGAGAAAACACCGATCCGCCAGTTAAATAAGCATCCCGACTGCAAGCTTTGAGGAATCAGACCCTTGCAGCAAAAGGGGTCAGAGCCCTTTTAGCGTTAAATAGCGGTTGCAATCTTTCGTTGTGCGAATCGAACTGACAAAGTAATATGCTTGAAAAACTCGGCAAAACGATTCCCCCCCTCAGGAATGATATGGGTTGGTAACTTCTATGTCTCTGTGATTGCGCCTTCCTGGCACCCCTTCCTCATTTAAAGCTAGTGTAGACAATAAAACACTGATCCGCTAGTTAAATAAACATCACAGTCGGTGCCTGACCTTGCTTTGTAGATAAATCAGGGGTTAAGCTAAGTGGTTGCTTTCAGAGTTTCCAATACCATGACCAAGGCCATCAATACTGTGCGGGCTTGGATTTCACTGCGTCCGCCCGGCAGTTCATAACATCTCATTTGAGTTTTCTGGCCTGATTGGGCCACGGCAATCCGCACTGTACCAAGCGGTTTTTCTGGTGTGCCTCCATCGGGTCCGGCGATGCCACTGACGGCTACACAGATATGGTTTGAATCAGCCCCACCTTCGGCCATGGCAGTAACCACCTGTTCGCTCACCGCTCCGTATTCGTTCAGTAATTTATTGGAAACGCCGACTTCTTCATGCTTGGCATCATTGCTGTAGGTCACCCATGCACGGTCAACGACTTCCGATGCACCGGGCAATCGGCATAAACGTACTGCGATGCTGCCACCCGTACAGGATTCCACGGTGCGAATGCGTTTCCTGTTCGCATATAACGCAGCTATCACCTGTTCTTCAATCAATCTTCCTTCAGAATTCAAGAATGTAGCATCAGGTTTTGTCAGACTGGCCGACAGTCCCGGCTCCAATGGCAGTTCTCTCGATTCTTGTATGGATACATAGAGCGGCAGCAATGCCTGATTCTGATTCAACTGAGAAAGATATAGCTCGCGTTGATAAGCAATATCACCCAGCGGCAGTAGTAACACTTCCGAGTTTGTTGCATGTCGCTGATAAAACCAGCATGTCCGATCCGGATTGGATAAGCGAAAACCATCAGCTCCGGGTAATGCATTCAGCCCCTGTTCATTGGTCTGGAAACTCAAACCATGAAATGCAGCGACACCTTCAAGCTCGGATTCATCGGCAAAGAATATCTGCCAAGCGGCTTCACTATGCTGCCATGTTGCAGATTCCAGCAAATGTATCTCTACATCCGTGGCTCCGGCAGAGAGTAACCAGGCTTTTAACCAGCCTGTGCTGATGCCCGCAGCAGCAAGGCTTTGTAATCCTGCTTCGGAGATAATCCATGTAGCCTGTTTATTCATATAAACGAGGCTATCACAATCACAAACCCTCCGCCGACAACAGCAGCAGCCACATCATCGGCCATGATTGACCACCAGGGCGGCCCCCAATGCTCAAAATAGGAGATCGGGCAGGGTTTGAAAATATCCAATAATCGGAATGCAGCAAAAGAAATGACAAGGGCAAGCCATCCGATGCCTATTGCTCCGGCCACCATAGCCATACATAACCACTGACCCGCCCATTCATCAATCACAATCCAGCCGGGGTCTTTTTCTGGCATGGTTGGAAGAACCAGAAAACAGACCAGACAACCCGCAATCAAAATCAGAGCGCTGGCGACAAACAATCCACTCACACCATATAACTCCAGCAGCAACCAGGCTGGCAATAAAGAAACCAGGCTGCCCCATGTGCCTGGCGCTTTGGGCAGCCAGCCACTGCCGAAACCGGCTGCCAGCCAGCGTAGTACTAATGCCCTCATAAATAAAACCAACTCTTCATTGGGCTCCCGTTATTCAATCCCCCCTTAGATCTCTGCCGAGACAAGTATGAACAAATGGGGAAAGCGGCAGGGCCGCGACCATTTGTGCATGTGCAGGCGAGGAAAGACAGAGAGGTGTGGGGGCGGCTTTCTTGGCTTCTTTCTTTGCCGCCAAAGAAAGAAGAGCACCTGTTCATATGGAAGCACTGAAATAGATTCCCAAAATTATCAAACTTCGGGAGCCTTCCCGGCAGAGCTGGGGCATCTCTCTTTTTGCTTTGTGTATCAGCCAAAATGATCGAATCCCGCTTTTTCCACATTTATAGCCTGACCTGATTGCAGTAATCGCACACCGGAACCTTCGCGACACGTTCCAATTTTCACCGCCAGTCCGTCCGGCAACTGTAATTGGACCGGAGCTGTAAACAGCAGAGCATAATCCTCTCCGCCAAACGCAACCGCCTGCAAGGCTGAAGCTGCTCCCACTTTGCTGTTGAGAAACTGCCAGTCCGGTACGGATCTGATCTCAATATCCATACCGATTCGTGAATCATCGACCAGATGGCTGGCGTCCTGTAGCAGACCATCACTGACATCAATACAGCATTTCACCCCCAGTTCGCGAAGTCGGATTCCTGCCTCCAGCTGAGGTTTGATTTCATCAAAAAAAGCTACGAATTCTCCTTCATGATTACCTGCCTGCCACTGCTGCAATCCCAGAGCATGAAAACCGAGTCTGCCAATCAGCCAGAGCGAATCCGAAACTTCCGCCTGACTGCGCTGCATCGCTGTGCCCTCCGGCAATTGCCCTGCAACAGTGGCCGACAGGGTGTTAAGCGGAGAGCGACAGGTATCACCGCCAACCAGTTCAACATCATAGCGCCCAAGAGCAACGGTTGACCCCAGGCCCATTTCTTGTACCGCTTCATTATCTCTGGCTGTGACATTCAGCCAGGCGCAAAGCGGCTCCGCTCCCATAGCGGCAAGATCAGACAGCGCTGAACACACAGCCCGGTCAGCAGCTTTATCAAGCGGGTAATCCTGTGGCCAGTGAACACCTGCAACCGAAGTATCCGTACTAACCACCAGTTCCATGCCGGGTTTAAGCTTATGAATAGAAGCATCATCACCGATGCCAAGGCAGGTAAAATCATTCGGACTGCCGCCCTGCCCCCTAAAATATGTATCAATTAATGTGAATTCGCCCGCGCTCATAAGCGGCATTGTGATACAGGCAGAAACATAGCGCTAGCCCGGATTATTCATGAATAATCCGGGCTGATATGGCTTCCCCTGTCAACGAAGCGTACAGGGTTCAGGTTGATGTCAGGCATCAACTGTATTGAACACATTGCACGCGTAGATACATTCAGGAGAGGCGAGACCGTTTTATGGCGGCGATTGT
>JAJRTX010000200.1 GCA_021545665.1 Zetaproteobacteria bacterium | reverse complement strand
GATGAAAGAGCTGGTGGAACAAAGAACCGCTGAACTGGTGGTGGCGCGCGATGAGGCGTTGGCCGCCGAGAGGGCCATGTCATCCTTTCTTTCCAATATGTCGCACGAACTACGTACCCCCCTGCATGGCATCCTCAGTTTTGCCAGTTTCGGCATCAAAAAGTACGAACGGGTATCGCTAGAAAAGCTTGGCCAGTATTTCACCGAGATACACGACAGTGGAGATCAACTGCTGAAGCTGATCAACAACCTGCTGGATCTGTCAAAGCTTCGTGCGGGTAAAATGATCTATGATTTTCAACCTGCAAGTTTCGGTGAGATGGTTCAGGAAGTGGTTCACGAAATGCGGCTACTCGCCGAAGAGCACCAGATTCAAATTGATTACCGTTGCCTGATGGAATCCAGAAAATTCATAATGGACAGCACAAAAATAACCCAGGTGATTAGAAACTTGCTTGCCAACGCCATCAAGTTCAGCCCTGATAACAGTGTTATCACCATCATAGTTGACTCCACCGCAGACAATGGCCTGTGCATGCAGATTAGCGATCAGGGTGTGGGTATCCCTGAAGGCGAGTTCGAGTATATTTTCGACGCCTTTTCCCAGAGCAGCAAGACCCGCAGCAATGCCGGTGGTACCGGATTGGGCCTGCCTATCTGCAAAGAAATTATCGAACAAGGTCATAGTGGTGTGATATCGGCACAAAATGGGGCCGACTGCGGGGCACTATTTACAGTAGTGCTTCCCGCGCTTATTAGGAAAAATAACTAACAACTGAAGGAAATACCGATAGTGAGTGGGCAGCAAGTAAACATTCTCATCGTAGATGATGAACCCAAAAACCTGAGAATCCTCAATGAGTACCTTACCGACGCGGATTACCACACGGTGGAAGCTGTTGATGGTGTCGAAGCCTGGTCCATCCTGCAACAGTCCGAACATCAATTTGATGTCATCCTTCTGGATCGAATGATGCCAAACATGGATGGTATGGAAGTCCTGAAGAAGGTAAAGGAACACCCAGACCTCAAGATGGTGCCGGTAATCATGCAAACAGCTGCTGTGGAAAAACACGAGGTGCTGGAAGGGCTGCAAGCGGGTTGTTATTACTACCTGACCAAGCCGTTTGAAGAAGAGATGTTGATGTCCATTGTTAAAACGGCAGTAGCGGATTATCACAACTACCGCTCGTTGCAGGAAGAAATGGAACAGCACAGTCTCAGTTTAATGTTGCTGGAGTCAGGATCCTTCCGCTTCCGCACTTTGGATGAGGGGCGGACTTTAACCAGGTTGCTGGCAGCGGTTTGTCCTGATCCTACCGAAGTGGCCATGGGTTTATTAGAACTTTTCATCAATGCGGTTGAACACGGAAACCTTGGTATCAGTTATGCCGAGAAATCCCGTCTTCTAAAAGATCAGCAATGGGAGCAGGAAGTCGAACGCCGCCTGGGCCTGCCAGAGTACGTGGATCGATACGTGACGGTCGAATTTAAACAGTGTGAAGAAGAGATCAGCTTTATTATTAAAGATCAGGGCGAAGGCTTTGAATGGCAGCAGTATCTGGAGATCAGTGCCGAACGTGCCACAAATAGTCATGGACGCGGCATTGCTATGGCCAATATGCTCAGTTTTGATGAGATTGAATATCGCGGCAATGGCAATGAAGTGAAAGCGACGCTCAATTCCCGTGAAAAATGGGTTGACATGTAAACCGCGTTTCGGAGTATAGAAGAATATAAAGGTAAGCTTCAGGGTGTTTTAAGTCATTCAGCGAATTAAAGTAAACTTGCAGGTTGGTCTGAGCCATGATCTTTATGGCGAAGCCCAACCTGCTACTGCAAAAGATCCCGTGCCAGTTAATTAAGAATCATCCGATTCCCATCCCTGCTTTTTTCGGTAGATAGTCGATGGGCTGACCTCTAGCAAGGCCGCGGCTTTGGGAATATTACCGTCACAGATATCAATGGCTCGTTCGATGGCCTCACGCTCAACATTGGCCAGTGGTTTTATTGGTTCATATTGGGGTCGGTCGGTGGTTTCTGAAAATTGCTTTGGTTGAACAAGATGAGATAACTCACTTTCATTTAGTGATGTGTTAAGTGATGGAGGAAGGTGTGCCAGGGAGACGTTCTGGTCATCGTGTAAAACAACGATATTACGGATGACGTTTTGCAGTTGGCGCACGTTTCCCGGCCAATTGTAGCGGTGCAGGATAACTTCCACCTCGGGAGTAAATGATTTGAATCCCTTGCCTTCTTCTTTGGCATAGGTGATGAGAAATCCCTCGGCAATTTCCATAATGTCATCACCACGCTCGCGTAAGGGTGGCAGGTGCAGCGGCACGACATACAGAAAGACAATTACACCGACACCTGATGAGTCGAGAAAGCTAACCTGGCTCAGGTTAAGAATTATATTATTGTTACTTTCGGAATTAGTGATCTGCTCCAGTTCAGGGCGTATATGAGTACAGCCCTGGGCATCCATTTCACCACGCAATTTAACGACAAGGTCACCATTTGGCGTGTTGATATATTCGAGATTCATGTGCGACTCCGTAATAACTTGATTACATTAAGAAGCTTTGCAGAGACTGTGCCATTGAATGCTGAGGCTGTTTTTTAACTGTAAAAATAACCGTTTATGTGTGTTGTTTTGATGAAGGCTTATTTAGTTTTCAGCAGTGCTCGCATTATGCGAAGTCTTTTGCAAAAACAGTTTGAGACAAATTGCATTGAGGCGTTGGATGGAGCGTGGTTATATAAATTTAATGGCTGTTAAGTCTGGAAATGAGAATGTTTTTATCGCTGTCGACGAAAGTATCGTTAGCCGTTCGTTGAATGGTTCTGTTGTCGAGCTGTTGTGCAATGAGCCTGGAGGGCAGAGGCCTGTGGCTCAGAGTAAATAAACGGCTACTGAAAAACGTCACGAAGATCAGAGGCTGTTCGATGTATGCTGTGGCATCGAGCGCAGGCCGTTACTGCAATTTCTCCGACTGTTCTCCCTGCTTTTTCTATGTTTTTTGATTTTAAAAATTGTCTCAGATTTTTAAAACGGCTTTTATTCTCCTTACCCAGCAGCGTTTCTTTTGCTGCATCACTTTTGTGACATTCACTGCAGCTATGAGCAAGATTATCCATTCGTTTTTCAAGCTCATTGATTGAATATTGTGCAGCCTCATATCGTTGGTCAACCATGCCGATGACAATTCTGTTCATGGCTATACTGAGATTTTCCATGGCATCCATATAATCAAGTTCTTCATTGGTATCTATATCGTTTACCTTAATTTTTGAGAAGTTGGCAGAACGATAGATGGCTGCTGTTATCGCCCGATATTTGTCGTGGCACTTTCGGCAGGTACTGGCAAGCTTTCGTTGGCTTCGTTTGATTTTGTCCCGGTTGTTTTTTTTCACGGCATCCAGCAGTTCATCGACCAGGTAGGGTTTCATGCTTTGTTTCCATTCTGGCACCATGTCGCCAGCCTTTTTATAATCTTTGACCAGTTTTTGGGCCCATTTAAGCTGGTGCTGATGATCCCTGGCATCAGAATATTCAGAAATAGCCTGCATTTCACGACGAAGCTTGAACATCACATGTAGCCAGACATGACGCTTATTAGCGGGTTTATACCACTGTTGCAGAGAAGAGGGGGGTAAGTTCAGTGTTATGGTTTCTTTACTGGCAAATGAGTATTTGCTTGAAAGCAGAGATGTCAGGCAGAGCATTAAAAGTAAAGTAATAAATAATCGCATGACGTGCCAGTTTAACCTCAGTGGATTGAATTTCCCCTAGCCGGGTGATAATTCTACCTGTTAGATCACCCGTTTGCCCATAGTTTATATGGCTGAACTATACTTGCAGTATTATTGCATGGAGCATGATTATGAATCCAAATCCTGGTCAATCTAGCGACACTGAGTCAGAATCAGGGACAGGCCAGCTCAATATATTGGCTTTGCTTGAGCCACATGTCTACCCCCATCCAGTTAAATCCTGTGAATTGATTGAGACGCATATTTCGTGGGTAATCCTGACGGGTGATTTTGCCTATAAAATCAAGAAGCCGGTTAATCTGGGCTTTCTTGATTTCTCCACACTGGAAAAACGCTTTTTTTACTGTCAGGAGGAATTGCGTCTAAATAGACGACTGGCAGCCAGTATTTATCTTGATATCGTTGCCATTACGGGCACAGCAGAGCAACCTGTAATCACTGCTTTGCCTGAAAACAGGAATCAGATCGTAGAGTATGCAGTGAAAATGCACCAGTTTCCACAGCAGGCACAACTGGATCGCATGTTGTTAAAAGGTGAGCTAGGAGCGGAGCATATTGATGCATTTGCCAGACGAGTTGCAGATTTTCATCAACAGGTAGAGATCGCTGATGCGACAACAAACTATGGTGACCTGGAACAGGTGCGGCAACCGGTACTGGAAAATATTGTGCAAATCCGCAGTCAAATCAATGCTCATAAATATGAGTTAATTCTGGAAGAGCTTGAGCAATGGGGACGTTCTGAATTTGAATCGCTTAAACCGCTATTCCAGCAACGCAAGCAGGAGGGTTTTATACGTGAAGGTCATGGCGACATGCATTTACGCAATCTGGCCTGGATTGATAACAAACCTGTTTTATTTGATTG
>JAJRTX010000199.1 GCA_021545665.1 Zetaproteobacteria bacterium | reverse complement strand
CGGTCAGCTGCATAACGGGCTTCAGCCCAAGCGGTTGGTCGGCAACCGGTTCTGATCCGTACAATGCGATGCCGGGGCGGACCACATCCAGACAATATTCAGGCATGCTGACCATGCCGGCGCTGTTGAGTAGAGAGGCTGGCAGGTTTGGCGTGACCTCCCCTCGCAGTATTGTAAACGCATTGGCCTGTTGTTTGTTGAGCGGGTGTTCCGGCATATCGGCACAGGCCAGATGTGACATTATGCCACGAACTTTTATGTCTGCTTTTTGACACTGCCTTGTCAGGGCTTTTACATCGCTTGTGCCCAGCCTGTTCATACCGGTGTCGACTTTAAGCCAGACTGAGCCCCGAAAATTTTCCATATGTAATAGCTCAACTTGAACCGGTTCGGTGATGGCCGGTGTGAGGTGTTTATCTATCGTCATCCTGGCATCTTGCCGGTCAAAAATGCCCGATAACAGCGTGATTTCAGCTTTTTCGGTTTTGAGAAGGAGGCGCAGTTGACGTCCTTCGGTGGCATCGGTTACTCCGAAAAGACGGCATCCCTCATCGAACAGCACAGGTGCTACAAGTTCAATGCCATGGCCATAGGCATTGGCTTTGACGATTGCCATGATATTTGCGTTACCCGCATGCTGTTTGAGCAGCCTGTAATTATGGCGCAAATGTTCAGGATAGATGCGTGCAATGGCCGGACGATTCATCTGATGAATCATGGCGCAATTGTCAGGCGCATGAAAGTGCTATTATCCGGCTTATTACATCCCGGTTGATTTATTATGAGTATGAAGGGAGACATTAAATGTACTTTTTGTTATTATTCGTCCGCATTTGACGGGCTTTTGCTTGGTTGTCATCGTGCCCATGGATGGGGTTTTACAAAGTGATTGAACATGGGCTGGCTACAAAGCAATGAACCGGCGAGTGATTTCAACTCGGTGCTCTATAATTTGTATATTGCATGCTATGTCCAGGAGTGCATCGATGGTTTTTTATCTCCTCACTGTCAAGCCGAGTTGCTTTGTCAGGAAAGGATACTCCGAGCAAGTTCCTCTATGCACTGATTTTTTGATGAAAAGGGATTGATATGAAAGGGATTATACTTGCCGGTGGTACCGGTTCGCGCTTGCATCCGCTGACCTTGGCAGTGAGCAAGCAGCTCATGCCGGTCTACGACAAGCCCATGATCTACTATCCACTCTCTACCCTGATGCTATCAGGTATCCGTGAAATCCTTGTCATCTCCACGCCACATGATTTGCCGCATTTTCAACGTTTGCTGGGTGATGGTTCGCAATGGGGTATTGAGCTTGTGTATGCTGAGCAGCCTGAACCTAAAGGGCTGGCGCAGGCATTTACCATTGGTCGGGATTTTATCGGAGATGATTCGTGCGCCCTGATTCTGGGGGACAATATTTTTTATGGACAGGGTATGGTCGGGCAACTGAAAGGAGCTGTTGCCCGGTCGTCCGGAGCGACCGTGTTTGCCTACCGGGTACATGATCCGGAGCGTTATGGCGTGATTGAATTCTGTGCTGATGGTCTGGCGGTTTCAATTGAAGAAAAACCGGTATGCCCCAGGTCCAACTTTGCTGTCACAGGCCTTTATTTTTATGATAACCGCGTGGTTGATATTGCGGCAAACATCAAGCCTTCCGCTCGCGGCGAATTTGAAATCACGGATGTGAACCGGGTGTATCTGGAAGCAGGTGATTTGCATGTTGAAAAGCTTGGCCGCGGTGCAACCTGGCTAGATACAGGCACTCACGAATCACTGATGGATGCATCACGGTATGTGGAAGTGATTGAAAAACGACAGGGTTTGAAGATCGCCTGCCCGGAAGAGATTGCCTGGGGGATGGATTATATTGATGATCAACAGCTGTTTGAGTTGGCGCGGGCTCTTGAGAAGAATGCTTATGGCCAGTATCTGCTGGCCCGCTTGAAGGAAGGCAAGTAGGTGAAGATTATTGAAACAGCCATTCCGGAAGTGCTGCTGATTGAGCCGGATGTGTTCGGGGACAGTCGTGGTTTCTTCCTCGAAACATGGAATCGCGAACGTTATGTTGATGCAGGTTTTCCTGATGTGACATTTGTACAGGATAATCATT
Source organism: Zetaproteobacteria bacterium (assembly GCA_021545665.1). Next base: position 620 of record JAJRTX010000199.1, on the reverse strand, counting down.
CACGTTCGCGCAAAGGAGTGCTGCGGGGCTTGCATTTTCAGCTTGCTCACCCTCAGGGGAAACTTGTTCAGGTGGCTACCGGTTCTGTATTCGATGTGGCCGTGGATATTCGCGTGGGTTCAGCCACGTTTGGTCAGTGGGTCGGCTATGAACTGTCGGAAGACAATCATCGCCAGCTGTGGATCCCCGCCGGCTTCGCGCATGGATTTTGCGTGCTTTCAGATGTCGCCGATTTTATTTATAAATGTACTGATCTGTATTATCCCGAGGATGAAGGCAGTGTGCTGTGGAATGACCCCGAAATCGGTATTGCATGGCCATTGCAGGAATCGCTACTGTCAAAGAAAGATTTGCTAAGCCCGGTACTGGCCTCGATTCCCGAGCATAAATTGCCACGGTATTCATGATGAGGCTGTTAATAACGGGTTGTGATGGCCAGGTTGGCACAGAGCTGACTCGCCAGTCCAGAACACTGGGCTGGACAGTTAAAGCTGTTGATCGGGATGGGCTGGACATCGTCGATCCGGTGGCTGTCAACAAGGTTGTTCATGCGTTTGTGCCGGATGCGGTGGTTAATGCTGCTGCCTATACGGCAGTCGATAAGGCAGAAGCTGATTGCG
>JAJRTX010000198.1 GCA_021545665.1 Zetaproteobacteria bacterium | reverse complement strand
GTCACCTCGGTCCTGGACAATAAGGCCATACGACCGCCAGGGGTTGCGAGCGCATCTACAACTTCATATTCCATGCTTTTCCTTTATTGATTCAGGATTGATTGGCGCAAATAATTATCTGTATATCTGCCAGGATAAATGGTTAGTCGTGATCTTCATCATCATCCTCGTCTTCATCATGATCAAGTGCCTGGTAAAAGGCATTACCTATTATGGCATGCACTCTTGCCGTAGGATGAATTTCATCAAAGAATATGTACTGGTCAAAATTCTGCCCATAGTTGCAACCCGGATTAAAGGTGAAAGTAATGCTGCTAAAACAGGCATCAGTGGTATTGCTAAACCCGGCTTTCGACCCGTTCTTGACCAGCTTGTTGAAAAATTTTAATAAATTGAACTGTGCTATATCCAGTTCACCCGATGCATCATTCTCAGCTTCATCCATATGTTCGATGGCTTTTTTAAGTTTTTTACCAAATCGTTTACTCAGCCGAGTAGCACGATACGGCATTCCAGGGTCGTTTGTTAGCTGAGACAAGATCCTTGTCTCCGGTATTACACCTATATCAGGTGCATTGATCAAAAGAAATGATCGAGCCCCAGACCGGGCTAACTGGCTTATTGTTTGCGATACTTGTACGACAGCGGCATCTACAATGGAATTGGCCAGGACAGAATCGATAACATTTCGTGCCGAGCGTATATCATTACCACCAATCAGTATGACGTACAGCGCATCTTCAGGTGCGGCGTAACCGTGATTGGCCAGAAAAATGCTTGTCTGGGCAGCCAGATCAATTGGCTGTACTCCGGCTGCATTCGCCCCCGCCACGGCATAGTTTGTCCCCACCTCTGGACCCAGTAAATGTAAGGATGCCAGTGCCGTCAGGCCCATTTTATTTGCCAGAATCTCAACTGCTACAGCTCCATTACTGACACGATTCATATAAAAAGGAGGTGATGGGAAATCACCTGTTACAGATGCAAGATTACCGGTATCTGAAAGACTGTCTCCAAACACATAAACTTGCGTATATGATGAGTCAGCATTTGCCCAGCTTGAAAATACCAGTACAACAGGAAGCAGCAACCTTAGCATTATCGATTTATACATATCATATAATCTCCATTTAGCACTACCGTTCTTTTTTACCCATATTATAAGCTTCAATCAGGGCAAGCTTTAATTCCGGATTATTGTCAAGATTGTCTACATTCATTATACGCCCGGCTATGGACTGCAAGATATCATGGCTTTTCGCCTCTAGCCATTTTTCCTGAAACATCTCCATGTCGAAGTTGTCATCGGTGACACATAGTCGGGCCAGCCCTTCTGCCTGTGACCATCGAATATTTTCAAGTAACATAATTTCATATTCGTAGGAATACAGATCTATGCCATTTTCTTTTGCCAATAGCGTATGGATGGAAGGAATACTGGCACCGTTTTCCATATATTTGAACAGCTCTACTGTTGCAGAGGGTGTAAACTTTTCGCCTTTGTAGTAAAACTCAACACTTGCAACAATTTTACTCTTCATTCCTGGTTCTCATTATGCCTGCCATCATATTCGCATCATAACACTATAGAGTGACAATAAAAGTCACAATCCAGATGCGAGTTTACCGTTCACTTTAATGCAATATCACGAGTCTTCAGGATTACTGTCGATATAAAATATTGCACCTCAAGGCATGCTGATTTCTCACCATGAGTATCTACTAATTTCATTACATACAGATGTCATGCGATTGACCTCACAAGCTACCTTGACATATCGACCTGCGTAGCTTATAGAATTGTGTATCACTTGCATTTTCATTAGAAAAGAGATGAATAATAACCCTCTTATAGATAAGCGCATGTTTCTGGGATCAAACCCTCTGTTTGAGGACTTGCGCGAGGAAGACCTGGGTGACCTGGTAGCCATAACACGTCATAAGCAGTTCAGGCCCAACCAGACTGTAATCAAGCAGGGTCGCACCGGTGACGAAATGTACATTATCGTTAGCGGTAAGGTTCGCATTCACATTCATATCGCTGATGGTGAGGATCTGACTGTCGGCGAACTGGTTGCCGGAGAGGCATTTGGCGAAATTTCACTGTTTGATAATCAGCCCAGGACGGCTACGGTCGCAACTGTCGATGCCTGCCACTTTCTGGTGCTTGGCCGTAACCAGTTCAAGGACTTTCTGCTCAAACACCCGCATGTAGCCATACAATTGCTTACTGTTATGTCTAAAAGGCTGCGTTCATCCAGTGATCTGCTCAAGGACTCACTGTATTCAGATGTATCTGCCCGCCTGGCTAAAACGCTGTGTGACATTGCACAGGCATACGGACAGCAAACCCGAATGGGTCTTAAGGTCAATATTGCATTTAATGACAGGGAGCTGGGGGAAATTGCCGGTGTGCCAGGTGAAGTTGTCGCAGCTCAGTTACGTCACTGGAAAGACGCCGGTGTCATTCAGGTTAACCATGGCTGCCTCACCTTGCTCAAGCCCGAGGAGTTACATTAATCCAATAAAAAACCCGGCAGAAGCCGGGCTTTTTACTGGAACAGCGTGACTGAACAGATCAGCCTTTGCCTTCGCGCTCCAGTGTTTCCTTGATAACAGTCTCTGCCACATTCTTTGGACAGGCTTTATAATGCAGAAACTCCATCGAGAACTGCCCGCGACCGGATGTCATGGTACGCAGGTCGCCAATATAGCCAAACATTTCACTCAGCGGACACTCTGCCTTGATACGCACACCGGTTGAGCTGGGTTCCTGTGACTTGATCATGCCACGTCGACGGTTCAGGTCACCAATCACATCGCCCACATGAGCTTCCGGGGTAAACACATCTACCTTCATGATCGGCTCCATTAACTGCGGGCCTGCTTTTGGCATGGTGCCACGATAGGCTGCACGCGCTGCAAGCTCATAGGCCACGGCCGATGAGTCAACCGGGTGGTAAGCACCATCCGTCAGGGTTACCTTGAAGTCCAGGCAGGGATAACCAGCCAGTACACCCTTCTCCATGCTCTGTGCAAAGCCCTTTTGTACGGCAGGCCAGTATTCGCGCGGCACATTACCGCCGGTTACTTTTGATTCAAATTCGTAACCACTGCCTGGCTCACCGGGCTCAATAGTAAAATCAATCTTCGCATACTGACCCGATCCACCTGTCTGCTTCTTATGGGTGTAGGTGTCCTCAACAAGCTTGGTGATGGTTTCACGATAGGCTACCTGTGGTTTACCGACTTCCACCTCAACACCATGGGTACGCTTGAGAATATCGATTTTGATGTCCAGATGCAGTTCCCCCATACCTTTAAGTATGGTTTCGCCACTGTCTTCATCCGTTTCAACACGGAAGGAAGGATCTTCCTGGATCATCTTGCCGATGGCAACACCCATCTTTTCAGAGGCAGCCTTGTCCTTAGGTGAAACAGCGATAGAGATAACAGGATCAGGGAATACCATCGGTTCCAGTGTGGCCGGATTTTTAGGGTCACATAGTGTGTGGCCGGTCTGTACGTTCTTCATACCCAGTACGGCAACAATATCACCCGCCTGTGCGCTATCCAGCTCGATGCGCTCGTCGGCATGCATTTCCACGATACGACCAATACGTTCGGTCTTGCCTGTGAAGGTATTCAGTACCGTTGTACCCTTTTCAATCTTGCCAGAGTATATGCGGATAAAGGTCAACGCACCAAAACGATCATCCATAATTTTGAATGCCAATGCGCGCAGTGGTTTGTCTGGGTCAACGATCGCAAATTCACCCGTCTCATTGCCTTCCATATCCACTTCGGGCTGAGGTTTTACTTCGGTAGGGTTGGGCAAATAATCTACAACCGCATTCAGTATATTTTGCACGCCCTTGTTCTTGAATGCAGAACCGCAATAGGTCGGGAAAAAGTCCAGTGCAATAGTGCCCTTGCGGATACATTTATTGATCTCATCAATGGTAGGCTCATTACCATCCAGGTATTTTTCCATGATGTCATCGTCTTGTTCAACGGCGGTTTCGATCATCTTTTCACGCCATTCTTCAATCAGGTCTGCCATGTCTGCAGGCGGTTTCTGTATTTCATAGCTCATTGGGTCGCCAGAGTTATCCCATACCCAGGCCTCACGGGTCAGCAGGTCAACTACACCAACAAAGTCATCTTCGATACCAATAGGTAATACCATCACCAGCGGGTTGGCACCCAGTACATCCTTAACCTGCTTGGTGACGCGATAGAAATCAGCACCGATACGGTCAAGCTTGTTAACAAAAATGACGCGTGCCACTTCAGATTCATTGGCATAGCGCCAGTTGGTCTCGGACTGTGGTTCAACACCGCCTGAGCCACAGAAAACACCTACACCGCCGTCAAGGACTTTCAGCGAACGATACACTTCAATGGTGAAGTCAACGTGTCCAGGTGTATCAATAATATTAAAGCGGTGGTCATCCCACACGCAGGATGTAGCTGCAGACTGAATCGTAATTCCGCGCTCCTGCTCCTGATCCATAAAGTCAGTGGTAGCCGCACCGTCATGAACCTCACCCAGTTTATGGATCTTACCGGTCAGTTTCAGAATACGTTCAGTGGTGGTGGTCTTGCCAGCATCCACGTGTGCAAAAATACCAATATTTCTATAATTCGTTAGATCAGTCATGTCTTTAACTCTATGTTAATCTTCTAAAAATGCGGACCATTGACCACCTGTTCAGGCCCGTATCCGTTGTCAGCCGTATTCGTCGAAACCGGCAGCGCCGCATTATAGCCTAAAGTGACCTAAGATGGCATAACATTGTATGTTTTCAGTCGTTCGGGCAGTTAATCGGGTCGGTACGAGCGTTACAGCATCAGAAATGGAAATTATTGTGTTGTATTACAATAGCTGGCTAGTGCAGTGTCTCAGGGAATATTAAAGGTCACGCATGATATACCGAACGTATTGCTGAAGTTTTACTTCTATAAAAACGACGCACATCCAGCCAGTATACTGGTGTTGATTAAGCTGTTTGAAATTCAAACCGATTTTTGACGAAATTATATTATAATACAAGTAGATATAACATATTATTAATTCTGATTATCTTATTTGAGTCGTAACGGAATAGAGTAAAAGCTATGTCGCTAAAACAAAAAATTGCCATCGTCACCGGCGCTAACAAAGGTTTGGGGTTTGAAATCTGCAGGCAACTGCTGGAAAACGGGTTTCGGGCCATTCTCACTGCCAGGAATGAGACCAGGGGACAGATGGCCGTTCAGCAGCTTGCCGCAAACCACTCTGATATCGAGTATTTCAAGATGGATGTGACCTCACAACCAGATGTGGATGCGCTCAAGGATTATGTCATTAGCGAGTATCAGCGCTGCGATGTGCTGGTCAACAACGCGGGTATCTTTCCCGATCCACGCCACGACCTCGACAACCAGTGGCCCAGTGTTCTGACTGCCGCAGTGGACAGCATACGGCAAGGTATGGAAACCAATACCTACGGCGCGTTACGTCTCTGTCAGGCCATTATTCCCTTGATGCAGGCCAATCAATACGGACGCATTGTAAATATGTCCAGCGGCATGGGACAGCTTTCAGATATGAATGGTTGTTGTCCGGCTTATCGCATATCCAAAACAGCAATTAACGTCGTCACACGTATTTTTGCAGACGAACTGAAAGGGTCCGATATCCTTATTAATAGCATGTGCCCGGGTTGGGTTAAAACAGACATGGGTGGAGAAGATGCAACCAGGGATGTTGCTGAGGGGGCAGATACTGCAGTCTGGCTGGCTATGCTGGATACCGGGGGGCCGAGTGGCCTGTTTTTCAGGGATCGAGAGATAATCCCCTGGTAAGTAAAATTAGTTGCTAGCTGTTTTGCTGGCATCCAGCTCCTCTTGCAGCATGCTCTTTAGCTTGGCCCGGCAATTGAACACCATGCAGTCCTCGCTATGGATGCAACTGAGTCTAAGGTAGCGGATCTGGTCATCTTCAACATCAAGCAAGGATACCAGTGCGATTTCCTGCCTTTCGCGGTCCGACGTGGCCTGTTCCAACAACAAAAGC
>JAJRTX010000197.1 GCA_021545665.1 Zetaproteobacteria bacterium | reverse complement strand
TGAATACCATCTATCTGACACTCGGACAATTTGAATCATCCGGGTTGCTCAGTCGCTTTGAGGTCGGTGGTAATACCGTTTTTGACAGCAATACAAGCCCGCACCATCATGCCTTCTGCAAGCGTTGCAAAGCAATCATTGACCTGAACGATGAGCAGAAAGAACTGCCACGATTACCGGCAGCGCTCGAGCACTGGCATATCGACCATGAACAACGGATATTGAGCGGCACCTGTCCACAGTGTATCGAAATATAACCCTGTCAGTTTTTTACCGGTCGTTTGGAAAGCTTTCGCTGCAAAGTACGCCGATGCAAACCCAGTTTTCTTGCGGCGGCCGAAATATTGCCATCGCAATCGTTTAACACTTTCTGAATATACTCCCATTCGAGCCTTTTAACCGACACAGCGTTTTCGACCACATCTGCATCCGAGTCGCCCTGCTGCTTGCCGAAGGCCTGAATGATTTCATCCGCATTGGCCGGTTTGGCCAGGTAATGTACCGCACCAAGCTTGATTGCCTCCACTGCAGTCGCAACGCTTGCATAACCGGTCAACACCACGATCCCAAGCTGCGAGCCAAAACGCTTATGCAACTGCTCCACCAGTGACAGCCCGGATAAACCGCCCGGCATGGAAAGATCGACGACGGCATAATCAGGAGCCCCACGCCGGCCTACCAGTTCCATCGCCTGACTCACATCATGGGCCACCCAGACATCGAAACCGCGTTTTTCAAATGCCTTGCCCAACACCTGACAGAAAACTGTATCGTCATCGACCAGTAATAAGTGCGTCATAGCTAGCCTCTTGGTAACACGATACGCGCACAGGCACCGCCACCATCCGGGTTGAATAACTGTAGCCGGCCACCGAGACGTTCCACAACCGCACGACTGAGAAACAGCCCCAAACCGTGGCCGGTACTTTTGCTCGAAATTTCAGGCTGACCGACCTGCTCCAGAACATACTGTGGAAATCCTTCACCCTGATCGCGCACTTCAAGCCAGAGCTGTTGTGCATCCCAGCCGAAGCTGACCAATATGCCACGTGCTTCGGCATCGGCTGCATTATTTAATAGATTATACAAAGCCTGCGTTAGTGTGAAATCGGCCACCAGTTCCGGCGCACTGCCTTCCGTCTGCGGATTCAGCCTCAGTTCGGCTTGTGGCCTCATTACCTGCCAGTGTGTAATGGCATCCCGAATAAAACGATCAAAGGCAATGCCTTGCCCGTCTTCCGCACGCAGTTGACCGGCACTGGCAGACAGTTGTGACAAGACCTGTTTACAGCGAGCCAGTTCATTTTTGAGTATAGCGGCCTGCTCGGCAACCTCTTTGTTATCGGCAAAATCACAAGCCAGTTCATGCGATACTACGGCCATGGTCGCCAGCGGTGTACCCAGTTCATGTGCCGCACCGGCTGCCATTGCACCCAGCGCAAGAATATGGCTGTCTCGTTCAGCAGTTTCTCGCATTTTCGCCAAACGGGTATCACGCTCCCGGATACTCTGGGTCATACGCATGATGAAGAATACAATCAGGCTGACACTTAGAGCAAAACTGAACCACATGCCGAGCAAATGCAGGTGAAATCCGGCAAACTGGCTGCCATGTTCGCCGCCCATCACAAACAGGGGATGATATTCGAATACCATCAACGTATAGCAAAACATTACTACACCCGACATTGTCCAGGCATATCGTCGCTCCATCGTCGTGGAAACCACAATCAGTGGCAGCAGATAAAGCGAAACAAACGGGTTCGTATAACCACCGGAATAATAGAGCAGCAGTGTCAAAAACAGTACATCCAGCAAGAGCTGGAAAAAATACACCCGTTCCGATGGCCTCCTGTTACCCAGCAGTGTTAGCAAAGAAACGACATTGACCGTAATATAGATGGTGATCACGGCCATGATTGGCGCCAGCGACAGAGTGATACCATCATACAATAGCGACAACAATACCAGTAACAACTGACATAGAATCAGCACAGCACGCATCAGCAATACACGCCCCATATTACCCGGCAATACGGCAGCGACCTTCGAGCTTCGATCTGTGTCCAGCAAACGCATGATTATTCCATTACCTCTGTAGGCCGCACGGCTTCGGGCAATAGTACAACAAGAGCACTTCATGCACATGCGACATTTTGCCACATCCAATAATCCTTTCCAGCACCGTAAGATTCGCCCTGTTAAAACATATATAAGGGAGTTATCAATATGGATCACATACATCGCATCGATGTAATTCGAGCCCGCCATTGCACCTTGCCCGTCATCGCCGGTTTGCTGTTTCTTTCTGCAACAGCATACGCCGCCGACGATACAGCGGTTATTCAGGTTGAAGGCAGTGCCCCCGTACAACTGGACAGCATCACCATTAAACCGGATGAACAGACATTTCAGCCCGTGGATAGTACGGACTATCTCAAATCTGCAGCCGGAGCCAATGTCAATAAAAATGGCCCTATGACCGGCATTGTTCAGTATCGCGGCATGTACGGATCACGTGTGAATGTTCAGCTCGACGGACTGAATATTGCACCGGCCGGTCCGAACTGGATGGACCCGCCGCTAAGTCATGTAGCTCCGTCCCAATTGGAGAGTATCAAGGTAATCAGGGGAGTTTCCCCGGTAAGCGCAGGAGCCGAAAGTATCGGTGGCACCGTACAGGCCAAGACAACCAGTCTGCCCTATTCAGCTGATGGTGGTGTTGAAACTCATGGTACACTCTCCACGGGTTATGACAGCAACAATCAGGCATTTACGGCCGGTGGTCAGCTCGGCATCAGTGGCAGCACAGACCGCCTGCAAATCAATGGCAATTACGACAAGGGACAGGATATGAAAGCCGGTAATGGCAAAGATATTGTGCCGACACAGTATAAACGTCGTAATCTTGGTGTAGAATATGGACACCATTTTTCCCGGGGAGAAGCAAAGCTCGGTTACAATAACGAGCGAGTGGATGACTCCGGCTCTCCGGCCTTGCCTATGGATATTATCTATGTCAAAGGCAATGCATTTAATGCCTCCTATCAGAGCGATCAGGATCTCGGCGGTATCCAGTGGCTGAGCGATATGCATTATATGGATACCGACCATAAAATGGATAACTTTTCATTGCGCAGTGTACCGCTGATGCTCGGCATGATGGGCATGCCGATGTATCGCTATGCCGTCACCAACGCCAGGGATTTTGCTTATAAACTGCATGCCGGTATCCCTGTCAGCGGTGGTCGCCTCACAATCGGCACCGATGGCTGGCTGGCCAGACACAATGCCGATATTTATGACCCGACCAATGCGGCTTTCTCTCTGCAAAACTATAATGATGTCAAACGCAACCGCTACAGCCTGTTTTCGGAGTGGCATTCTGCTCTGAGTGATAGTCTCGATATCCGCCTGGGTGCCCGTTATACCCGGGTACAGATGAATTCAGGTACCGTCAGTGCCAGCGGGTTCGGAGGCATGCTGGGCACACAGATCAATATGCTGGCCAGCAGTTTCAACAACAGCCAGCTTTCTCAAAATGACAACCTGGTTGATCTCACCCTTCAACTGACCCGGCGTATTAATGATAATCTGAGTTTCAAAATCGGAGTCGCCGGAAAACAGAGGGCTCCGTCCTATCAGGAGCGTTATCTCTGGTCGCCACTGGAATCAACTGCGGGTCTTGCCGATATGCGCACCTATGTTGGCGATGTCTATCTGAACCCCGAAACATCATATCATATTGACGCCGGTTTCGACTGGCACTCCGATCGTGCCTATTTCACGCCGCACGTCTTTTTCAAACGGGTTAATAACTACATTCAGGGTACGGCTCTAACCAGTGGTACAGCCTATAACTTCCGCGTCAACCAGGGAAATATGTTGCGCGGCGGCGGTTTCTGTACTGCCAATCCGCTGGATCCATTCTGCGTACCGTTACAGTTTTCCAACGTCGATGCGGAGTTCTATGGTGCGGATGCCGATTTCGGAGTGAATATTACAGATCATATCGCGCTGGACGGCACCATCAGCTATGTACGAGGTAAACGTCGTGACATCAGCGACAACCTCTATCGCATTGCACCGTTAAACAGCACTGTCGGCCTTAGTTATTACGGTGATGCCGGTTGGTCGGTCACAACTGAAGGTGTATTCTATGCCAAACAGAACAAGGTATCGCAAAGCAACAGTGAACAGACAACTTCCGGCTACAGCCTGTTTAATCTGCGTGCCCGATATGCCATGACCAAAGGCAGTGAAATCAGTGTCGGCGTCAACAACCTTCTGGATCGCTTTTATCAGGATCATCTGGGCGGCTATAATCGGGTCTCAACAGACGTGACCGGACAGGCATCAGCCGTACCTGTCGGCGAACGCCTGCCCGGTGAAGGGCGAAGTTTCTTTGTACAGGCCAGAGCCAACTTTTAATTCGGTATTAAGCATTGGCTCCAGCAGCTACGGACAAGGACGGTCTGTATAAGCATCTGCTTATCGTCAATGAATATCGTCAGCGCGGGTACAACGGTACATTACGTAAACTTTCCCTGTCGTTGCTGATGGCGCTGCTGTTGCATCTGCTACTGATCCGCTTTTCTGCCCCGTTAGAGAAGCACGATGTCCCCCTTCCGCATCGTGCTTCTCTGCTTAAGGTTGAACTGGTCATGTCGGCCATGGCAAATGAAAGCATCGACAAAAAAATTGTCAGTGATCTACCGGCCGAGCCGAAACAGATACGTCCGAAAGCAGTATCAGTCAGTAAACCGGAACCAGCAAAACCCAAACCTGAAATTACACCGAAGCCCCGCCTCCGAAGCGAAAAGAAACCTATGCCGGATAACAACACACCGATCCGACCGCAGCACATACAACAGCCGGGTCCCATCACGAAACCCGTTTCTTCTGCGTTCAATGTTGCTGTGAAAAAAACAAAATCCAGGGCGGATATTACAGCGATGCAAGCGAAAAAGAGACAATTGCACCATCATTATCTGGCCCGGATTATGCGTATAATCCGGGCACACAAACAGTACCCTTATTCAGCCCGCCGACGTCATATTGAAGGCGATATTCACATTTCATTCAGCATCAGCGCATCCGGCTACCCGGACAACATTCAGATCAGCGGCAGACATGCCGTTCTACGCACATCAACCAGGTCTGCGGTTGTTGCATCCCTGCCTTTCCCCCCTCCGCCTGCAACTCTCGGTGATTCAACCAGAATCAGTTTCAGTATGCGCTATCACCTGTACTGAATCTGCTAACATGTAAATTTTTTAAAGAAAAGTAGATATATCTTCAAACGCAGCAAAGCCAGCAATGAATGGAAACCATTGTGATGTTAGTTTGAATTTTACGAATCCTGTTGAGATACGACCAGTCTGGTACGGGATGAAACCCCGCAAAATTTCAGGATCGCAGTGACATGGGCTTTGACGGTAGCTTCTGTGATGCCCAGTTGATAGGCGATTTCTTTGTTGGAATGTCCGCAACGAAGTAATCTAAGGACATCATTTTGTCGTTTTGTTAATGAGGAATTTGATACTGCTTTGACTTTTAGATACGTGTAATACGGATTGGGCAGGATGTAAATCCCCCCGGATAAAATAAGTTTTATGGCACAAAGTAAAATGTGTGAGGGCGCATATTTTGCAATAAAGGCCAGTGCTCCAGTATCTATCGACTTCTGCATTAGCTCTGCATCTTCACTGGCTGAGAGCACGACAACAGGCAACAGCGGATAAAGTTTGCGCATTTCCTTTAATAGGGTGAGCCCGCTGCCATCGGGAAGATCGTGATCTACAATAGCGAGGTTCAGTTGGTGACATTCTGTATCAAGTAATCTGCAGGCGGATGCACAGGAATTCGCCTCAATGACAGACTCTATTTGTGTCTCTTCTATGAGTGACTGGGCGAGCCCTTGCCTAAAAAAATCATGTCCATCCACAATCAGTATATGCATGACACAATTACATATTGGGTAGATAGTTTATGCAATGATTTCTTGGTCTTACGACTATTGTCTAGTTTAGAATTATAACATTATATTATAAATTTCGAACCCTTGTTTGATGATAACATTTAAATATTTATCCGGCCTTACGAAATTTTGAGTTATTTCAGATCTCTCAGTACGGCAGGTGCTGGAAAATGCCTACAGAGTGGGATGTATGTATATAACAAGGATTCCGGGAAGGATGAAAAATTGAAAACAAGCATGTCTGACGTTTCCAAGCAAATTGATCTGATAATTATTGGTGCTGGTAGAGGCGGGCTTGCCCTCCTGCGAGCCTTGCACGCTTATAACGGGATCAATATTCAGGGAGTTTTCGACAAGAAAGAAAATGCAATAGCATTTAAGACTGCAAGATCGCTAGGGATTCCTGTGTCGACTAAAATAACTCGCGCTGTTAAGCAGTTTCGGGGGGAGGTAATCGTCAATGCGACAGGTGATAAAAATCTGGGAACTTCATTGGCCTGTATCCTAAAATCACGTGAAGTAGAACTTATTACTGATGCTGCAGCTATGTTGATATACAACCTGGCATCAGAACAGCTCGAGCAAGCTTCAGTAATCAATTACCAAAGCACCAAGTTAAGTCTTTTTGAAGGGATGCTGGATATCACATTGAGATTGGAATCTCAGCCTCCTGTTGAGGATATTTCGAGTCGGATATTAGATGACCTGAATAGTCATACCCAGTCAACTAAAGGGGCAGCAGTTATTTTTGAGGGGAAAGAATCATGTGCAATTGTTGGAAGTACGGATAAAAGAGACTGGGTTAATAAGGCTGCAGCTTCTGCTATCCGCACTGAAGCAAACCGCTTATCTGACAAAGACTATTTTACCTGCTTACGAACACCGCTAAAACTTATCGATCAGGACACCGATGTTGCTGTGTATAATGTGATGATCCCATTCCGGAAAAATGGAAAACTCGCGGGAGTGCTGTTGTTTGATGTTCCAGGTGAGCTGTCTCCAGAACAAAAGGTTATCTTTCAGATGGGTGGGATGCACTTGAACATGGTGAGTAACATTTTGGGCATCTATCAAAATCTGGAACATGATGCCATGCATGACGGACTGACCAAATTGTATAACAGGCGCTTCTTTAACAAAAAACTCAAAGAAGAACTAAGTCGAGTCCAAAGAAATCCAAATGCACGCCTGGGTTGTGCATTCATTGATGTGGATGATTTCAAATCGATTAACGATAAGTACGGCCACCAGGCAGGTGATCTTGTCCTCGCAGAAATTGCTCGTGGCATTGAATTATGTACACGAGATTATGACATCTGTGTCCGATATGGAGGGGATGAATTTGTTATTTTATTTCCTCTGGATGCGGCACACCAGAATGACTGTATCAAGGAAATAGGACTGCGCATACTTGAATATATTCAAGGTATCGAAATTTCTGCCTTCCCTGTATTGAAAGTAAGTCTCTCAATAGGAATGGCTATTGTGGATGGATGTCTGCTGGATGCAGGTGAAGATTTACTTTCATTATCTGATCGGGCTGTTTACAAGGCGAAAAAAGCAGGCAAATCACGCTTGTGTTTTTACATCAATGGACAATATCAAGAATTTAAAAGGGATCGTTTAAAATGACTGGCTTAAATAAATATACAATTTCCCTAAGGGAAATTAAAAGTGCATTGGAAAATGATGAATTTATTTTCTATTACCAGCCTAAAGTGTCGATGATCACAGGCAAAGTCTGCGGTGCTGAGGCCTTGATTCGATGGTTAAAACCTGATGGCCAAATTATTCCGCCATCTGAATTTATACCACTAGCCGAATCTTCGGGATTTATTACAGATATTACCAAAGCGATGTTTCAGAAGCTGATCGCCGATATTGCCACCTTTGATGATACGATGGACGATTTGGTTATTTCGATGAATGCTTCCACAAAAGATTTTCGTGATTCTGGTTTTGATAATCTTATTCACGACGCCATCGAGGCGAAGAAGGTTGACCCAAACATGGTCGAGATCGAGCTGACAGAATCAGCTATCCTGGATGATTGTGATATCATTAACGGTGCAGTCAAAGCCCTGGTAAATATGGGTATACCTCTAGTGATGGATGACTTTGGCACAGGGTATTCCAGTATCGATATACTGAGTCTGTTTCCGTTCTCCACAATTAAACTGGACCGTGGTGTTATTAGCAGGATGGAGCTCTCGGACAGGAACCGAACAATCGTTGAAGCGAGTATCAGGATGGGACATCAGCTACAGTTAGAAGTCATTGCTGAGGGTATCGAAAACGAAACAGTTTATCGCTGTCTCCAGAGCTCCGGATGCGCTGTTGGGCAGGGTTATTGGATCAGCCCCCCCCCTGCCATTGTCTGATTTTCTTGAATTTTCCAGACAGGGAAAACGCTGGCCATCATCGCCAGCCGGTTTGCTTTATATGGCTCAGCTGGATCATATCCATTGGAAAAACTTGTTGGTCAAAGGTATTTTTTTGCGGAATGGAGAAAAAAATAGTGATGGTTCTATCGTTGGGGGGGGCGCCTTGGATGCCCGTGACTGTATGCTGGGGAAATGGTATTACGGATTAGGCAGGGAGTTTGCCGGAAGCCCTGGCTACATTGAATTGGAACAACCACATGCACGGTTACATAAATTGGGAAATGTACTGGTCGAAGCCAGGAAACAAGGCCTGCCGAAGGCCGAACTTTTCACGATCATAAAAGATATTAATACGTTATCCGCTGAGATTATCATGTTGTTGCAAGAGATGGAGCATGCGCATCTATTAATGTCCATGGATTAATAAAAGGAGCGGCGGTGAGCTGTTTCTGTAGTGGCTCTGCCTGCAGCCAACATGCATTTTCAGTAAATGTTTCCCATATTGAAAACTCTACTCTGATATCCAGCAATTGCATTCCGGCTGAAACTATTGTTTCAGATAATCAACCGGAACCCGCCAGAAATGCGAGCGTGAGGGTATCAACGGTCTGCCCGGACTCCCCGCTGCCAGGCCATAACGCAGCAGCAACATGAGATCGGAACTCACCGCCGGATTATTATAGAAATAACCGTGTCCAATGCCTTCGGTTTGTCCCGCATCAATGAAGGCAATATTATTGATATGCTCACCGATTCTTATCTGTGTCTGTATATCTTCGGATCGTATCTGTCCAAAACGCAGCACGCTGCTGAATAACACTGATGCCAGCCCCAGTGCCTTGTCCTCGGGCGAAACATAGATCGTAATCCGACCGATTCCCTCAGCCAGCTTTTCGGCAGCAAGGCGTTGCCCTACCACATCCATATCCAAATCCGGTGCAATCAGGACCAAATCTGCAATTTTATACTCTTGCCGCATATCCTGCCCGGCTGCACGCGCAGCAATAAATAACTCCCGAATTGCAGAGGTAATCACATCCGTACCCCGGCTGTGTGCCACAATATGAATTCGTTCCACCTGATCATTCGCAGCAATGATTTTCAGAAACTGTTTGAGATGGTAAATCGTGAACTCGCCTGACTCCCGGTCATAATTGTATGCTGTAATCGGCACACTACCGACTCCCGACGGCCAACTGTACACCACAGGTACACCCTCACGTCCGAGGAAATGCCACATGCCGGCCCAGGTCTCCAGTGCAAACTCCAGCGAATTATCCACCCCGTGAATAAACAGAAAGATTTCCTTGCGCGGACCAATCGCCAGCCTTCGATTGATCTCATGCGTCAACGCACGATCCACCCGATTTTCCTGAGCTGTGATCTTCGAATCGACCTCATATCGACCATCGTTATAAGTCAGCGGATATGGTGTGGGAGGAAAGCGGGCATGTTCCGACAACGACTCCAGTCGAACGACCGGTCGTGCTTCAGGCTTTTGATCCGGCATCCCAATCGTGAACAGAGCCGAACCAAAAGCCAGGGATCTGGATCGGCCGGCGCTGTACATTAAGCGCCCCTGTTTATCGCGGCATGCTGTACGGTCCGTAACATAGAGCAGATTCACACGATTACCCGCCAGCTCAGGCGGTAGCGATTCAAACAACTCGGCCTTGCCTGTTGCATAGAGCGTCGGCATTGGCATCAGAGCTCGCGGCGTGGAACATCCCGTCATCAATGCAACCAACAGCATAAGCACTCTCGACATAGTCATCCGCCCAAGCAAAGCCAATCGTATCAATGGGCTGTCCGCAGTAATTTATAGCAGTGATTTATGGCTGTCGGCAAACTATCCCCCATCTCCTGATGACTAT
>JAJRTX010000196.1 GCA_021545665.1 Zetaproteobacteria bacterium | reverse complement strand
CTTAGCATGCTGTAATATTTCTCCACAACAATCCTGTAAATGCCTCAACTCAAACAAGCCGAAATACATTTTTAGAATGTATAGGAATATAAAATATGTTTGATGTGAGTCAAAGTGACACATTATATATTACTGATTGGGATGGACCTTATAATTCCGAGGCAATCTCGCCTACGGCCTTCTGACCCTTGAGCGCATCTAGGGCTACCCGTGCCTTGAATCCCTTGCTGTAACTTTGCCGAGCTATCTGACTCTCCTTTGGCTGGAAAAGTACACCTTAATCCACTTTATATAACTGTCCCATTTGAGGGGTCCACTTCAGTAGTAAAACGCACCAATAATAATACTGTGCTGCTTGAGTGCGTATACTAAGATTTCCTGACATATTCCTGCTTCTAAAGGAGCCCCTTCAGGGGTCCTTTTTTTTGTAGTTTGGAGGCCTCTCCTGACAATGAACCTTCAGAGTTTGTTAATACTTAATATTGCCTTGACAATGTAGTCATTCCTGAATTTATCTATAGTGTTTTGAGTACAGATTACCTGACACACTTCAACAAGAAATAGTCTCAGATGGTGCAACAAAACTGCCTGCCCCGCAGGGCTCCATTCTGCGCTACCCATTACCCATTTGGAGCAACAACGCTTCAATCACATAGTGTTACCAGGCTCTGATCACCAGAACCACCAGCCGTTGCCGTCGTCCAGGTCATCTTTGCAACGCTTGAGTTGGGCAGCATACCTCGCCGCCCTTCGATTTACTTTCTTCGCTACTTTGATCAGCCACTTTTTCCTGTTGTAGGTTTTGCGTTTCCAGCCGCCATGTCCTTCATGATAGGCAAGATACTGGTTATAGGCATCCCATCTTGAAATACCCAGTTTCTTGTATGAGATATTGCCATACCAGCCAATAAAATCGACAGCATCTTCAAAATCATTACGATCCGCGCCCCAGTTGCCAGTTGAATCTATATAGTTATCCCAGGTGGCATCCAGCACCTGTGCAAAACCATAGGCAGAGGAAACCTGTCCCCATGGTATGAAACCAAGCAGCGTATCATCCGGAGCTTCCGCATCAGACACAAAACGCGATTCCTGATACATAATAGCCAGCTGAACATGCACCGGTACGCCCCATTTTTTATACGAATCATTGGCATATTCATACCAGTCATCTTTTTCTCTGAAAATAGAACAACTATCATTGAGATTACGTGGCGGAGAGCTGGCGCATGCCACCAGCGAAAATATTGCAGTCAGAAGAATCAAACGAACTAATTTCATATGGATCGCCATAATTACATCAATACCCGCTCAATACCGCCATTCTTGATTTTATCCGCAAATTGCTGCTGCCAATCCTCACCATGCAGATTGCGAATCAGTTCAATAATGATGTATTCCGCCTTGATATCCAGTTCCCCTTCAAATCTGGACAGCCCCTGCAGACAGGATGGGCAGGAGGTAAGAATCTTCTGAACTCCCTCTCCTGGCAATTGCGCCTTGGCTTTGGCCATCACTTCTTCCTTGCGAGCGCGGATCTTGCCGGCAATGGCCGGGTGGGCAACAGCGAGCGTACCTGCCTCTCCACAGCATTCTTCAGCTTTCACCGCATCCTCGCCGAGCAGTGATTTAATCACCGCTTTTGAGCCCTGACGCTTGAGTGGCATATGGCAGGGATCATGATACAGATATTCAACCCCGTCCATCCTGGCCTGTTGCACGCCCTGTTGCATCAGGTATTCGTGAACATCAATCAATGGCGCACCGGGAAATACCTGTTCCAGTTCATAACGCTCCAGCTGATCGTAACAGGTGCCACAGGAAATAATCACAGCCTCAAAATCCAGATAGGAAAGCGCGTGTTTAATGCGGTGAAACAGCACGCGGTTATCATAACTGATCTGATTACCTTTTTGATGATCACCATTGGCAATAGAAGGATAACCACAACAGATATAGGACGGCGGCAACACCACATTTATACCCAGATCAAATAACATGGCCTGTGTGGCCAACCCCACCTGTGAGAACAAGCGCTCGGAGCCGCAGCCGGGAAAATAAAATACCGCCCGCCCATTGGCTTTAGCCGGATCACGCAGTACCGGAATCATATTCTTGTCAGACGATTCAATACCAAGAATCTGGCGCGATGTGCCGAAAGTCAGACTCGGTAAGGGCCGTTCAACAAAGTTGATAACCTGCGCTTTGATCCCTTCCAAATTACGCCTGGCGGCAGGTACCGGCTTAATCAGGCCAAAAGTTCTGGCCAGTTTGTGCATCAGGCGATGTCCATTATAACCCCAGCGAATAACCACTTCCCGCATAAATCTGACCGCATTGGGGTTTTGAAGCAGCAGGAAAAAAAGCGACATTTTAGACACAAGATTGAACCTGGCCTGCCCCTTATCCTTGAGCAACGCACGCATGCTTTCGGTGATAATTCCGAAATCAATATTCACCGGACACGGACTTTCGCATTTGTGGCAGATGGTGCAGTGATCTGCCACATCCTGTAGCGCGGAAAACTGTTCATAAGAAATGCCGGCACCGGTTTGAGACTCATACAAGAATGCCTCAATCATAGCACCTGTGGCCTGAATTTTATTACGCGGGCTGAACAACATTTTGGCACGTGGAAAATGAGTATTGCATACTGGTTTACATTTTCCACAGCGCAGACAGGGTGCAATAGCTTCGGCCAGATCGGTCAGATCAGCAGCCTCCAGAATCATTGATTCCATTTCCAGTAAATTAAAACTGGGCGTATAACTGAGCTGAAGATCAGTTCCCGGCATCAGTTTGCCCCGGTTGAACAGATGATCCGGATCGACTTTATTCAAGTATAACGCTGTTTCAGCCAGCAGATCCTTATCCATATGGCCTAATTTGGTGATGCCAATACCATGCTCGCCGGAGATTACACCCCCAAGCTCCACTGCTTTGGCCATCACCTTATCAACAACGCATCCTGCTTTCTGCATCATACTATAATCATTAGAGTTAACCGGGATATTGGTATGGACATTGCCATCACCGGCATGCATGTGCGTGGCCACAACAATACGGCTGGATAAGGTACGCTGATGCGCTTTTCTCACCCCTTCAATCAGTGAATCATGTCCACGCAGGCGATCAAGTATCGGCCCCTCTACTTCGACACGGTAGGAAATACGCCTGGCACCACGCTGAATAACCCTGAACAGTGATTCAGAGCGTTTATATTTCACTCCCTTGAGCAAATGCTGTGCTGCTGAAGCAGACTCATTCAAGCCCTTAAGTAAATGGCACCAGTTATCCCGCACCTGACTTATTACCTGCAGACATTCATCGAGTTTTTCTTTCAGATAAGCATCTTCTTCCACTCCCAGATCAACCTGATCAAGGCGATTGCCACTGATGCGCTCACTGGCATCCCTTAAATACGATGCTATAGCTTCCAGTATATCTTTTTTATTAGTAATCGAGTTTTCAATATTCAGATGTTCGATATAATCGTTATATTCAGACAGGTGATGCAACGGAATTACCACATCTTCATTCAATTTAAAAGCACTGGTATGCTTGGCAATCGCAGCCATGCGCCCGCGATCACTCCAAAAACGTTTGCGATCCTCTTTTGAAGTAGCAACAAAACCCTCGCCATTACCACAAGATGTGATTCTACAAATATCAGAACATGCTCTGGCAACTATCTGTTCATCATCTCCTGAAACATCAATCAATAAAACTACGCGCGGTGCCTCACGGCGTGTGGACTTGGAAATATACTCAATTGCCTTGACGTATTTCTGGTCAAAATGTTCCAGACCTTCCAAATGCGCACCCGGCAAAGCATCAATATGGCTTTTAATCTCAACCAGTGATTTTGTCGCCTCACTCAACTCCTGCCCAAAAAATTCACAGCATATTGTGCGGGTAAAATCAAACGGCCGGTGCAAAATAAAAGTCGCTTCGGTAATAAAACCATCCGTGCCCTCTTTCTGTATGCCCGGCAGGCCACCCATAGCCTTGCGCGTGACATCCTTGCCCAGACCCTGTTTGCGAAATGTCGAACCGGGTAGCGTCAATAAATCTTCAGAAATAATTTTGCCGGATTCAGCATCTGTGCGGATCAAGCGGTACAATACCTCTGCCTCATCATGTACTTTGCCCATATTGTGGTTAATGCGCCGCACATTCAGCCAGTTGCCATCCGGCGTCACCATTTTCCAGGAAAGCAGATTATCCAGACAGGTGCCCCAGATCACCGCATGCCTGCCACCCGCATTGGAAGCCACATTGCCACCAATCGTACAGGCCCACAGGCTGGTCGGATCAGTGGCAAATACATGTGGCAGACTGGCCTCCATTACTTTGCCCGTAACGGCTCCGGCTTTGGCTGTAATGGTTTCAACATCACCTCTATGACCAATATTCTGCATCTTCACAGCACTGATTTGATCCAGTTTTTCAACATTAATCATCACAGCATTATTCGATAAAGGCACTGATCCACCACACAGGCCGGTTCCACCACCACGTGGAATCACCACAAGTTCAAGTTTGGAAATAGCGCGGATTAAGCCTGGTAACTCCTCTGCAGAATCGGGAGTAAGCACACAAAATGGCGCATGATGCCGCCAGTCGGTGGCATCTGTAGCATGGTGGGTCAGTGTATAGGCATCGAAATGAACATTGTTCGGATGGGTATGTCTGGCAAAAGCACGGCGCGCATTTTTTCGGCGGACAGGTTCCTTTTCAAA
Organism: Zetaproteobacteria bacterium; assembly: GCA_021545665.1. The sequence goes on along the minus strand of JAJRTX010000196.1, from coordinate 1,677 downwards.
CCACAGATAAAAATCATCCAGCATGCGTTCGGTACAGGCAGCCACCTTCTGCGCACGCGGATTGTCAACTGCACCAGCCGTGATACGTGACAAGCGATTAACATGGCGCTGCCGCATTTTCTGCCGCCGTTTCTGATTGTTCAACAGATCATTCCTCAAGTAGATATTGCGCTCTACCACCCATAAGTCACCGAGGATCTCAAACAGCATGCGTGCCGACTGTCCTGTACGGCGCTGGGCACGTAAAACATTCAAATCATCCCAGGCGCCTTCACCAAGAAAACGAAAAACGATTTCCCGATCCGAATACGAAGTATAATTATAAGGGATCTCTCGAATATTTCCAGGCAAACAGCGCTCCATGCTAATGACAGGTTTCTATTACTTGCGGGCGCAGCATAATAAGCCTGCCAGATGAAAGAAACCTAAATTCTCAAGACCCCTCACATTATTAGCGGCAATGCCAAAGCCCTCACCCCTTTATCTGTTTTGACCACTTCGTGCTACTGTCGTAGTTTAAAAATTGAACTATCGATTGAAACCCATTTCCCAGCCGCATACAGTCTGAGCGTCTCCCATATCAAAATATCAGGAAACGTGCGCCGCCATAAGAAAAACTTGGAAATGGAATGCGCACCATTCACTTGAGGTAAAAAACTGGCATGGCAGCATTCGCCTCATGAAAAGATTATCAAACCGAGTTCAACAGGTTAAACCATCCGCCACACTGACGATCACGGCCAAAGCTGCCGAAATGCGCGCTGCCGGTCGAAGTGTGATTTCACTTTCTGTCGGCGAACCCGATTTCGACACACCTCTGGCAGCACGCAAAGCAGGCATCAAAGCCATCGAAGATGGTTTCACCCGCTATACGGCGGTAGCCGGTATTCCGGAACTGCGTCAGGCCATCGCTGATAAATTCAGCCGCGATAACAATCTCGATTATGCGCCGGAAGACATCCTTGTTTCCTCCGGTGGCAAGCAATGCATATTCAATCTTCTGATGGCAACCATGAACCCCGGTGATCAGGCCGTTATTCCGGCGCCCTACTGGGTGTCTTATCCGGATATGGTGAAACTGGCTGAAGGCATTCCGGTTATCGTGCCCACCACTGCCGAGGCTGATTTCAAGCTGACTGCAAAGCAGCTGGAAAAAGCCATTAGCCCTAAAACCAAAATCCTGTTTCTCAATTCGCCATCCAATCCTACCGGCATGGCTTATTCGGCTGACGATCTGAAAGCACTTGGTGATGTGGTTCGCAAATCTCCCAACCTCATTGTCGCCACCGATGACATGTATGAAAAGATACTTTTTGACGGTAAAACCTTTGCCACCTTCGCTCAGGTCAACCCCGATCTGAAGGAGCAAACTGTCACCCTCAATGGCGTTTCCAAGGCCTATTGCATGACCGGTTGGCGTATCGGTTTCTGTGCCGGCCCCGCTGTGATCATCAAGGCCATGAACAAAATTCAAGGGCAAAGCACTTCCAATCCCAATTCCATAGCCCAGAAGGCCGCCCTTGCCGCCCTGACAGGCCCGACTGATGAACTGGATGAAATGATAAGCACCTATGCAAATCGCCGCATATGGCTGGTTGAGGCTATCAATGCGATCTCCGGTATGCACAGTATCATGCCCGATGGCGCATTTTACATCTTCCCTTCCGTTTCCGGCTG
>JAJRTX010000195.1 GCA_021545665.1 Zetaproteobacteria bacterium | reverse complement strand
TGGAAAGTACGCGCGACCAGTAAAAACGGGGTAACGACTGTTAAGGCGTTGATCTCTCACCCGATGGAAACCGGAAGGCGTAAAAACAAGAAAACCGGCAAAAAGTACCCGGCTCATTTCATTCAGGAACTCAATGCCGAACACAATGGCAAGAATGTCCTCAATGCAATCTGGGGCCCTGCCGTGTCGGCTAACCCTTACCTGTCATTCAAGTTCAAGGGTGCCAGCAAAGGTGACAAGCTCAAACTGAGCTGGACCGACAACAAGGGTGACTCCAGTTCTACTGAAGCCACCATTAAATAAGTACAGCGGCTTTTAATAGCCGCACCAAAAAACCCACCCCAGACCTCTGCGGCGGGTTTTTTATTGCAAGGAGTCTGTCGGGCTTAGGAGATCGTAGCGAGGCGCGTGGGAAATCGAGGCCATTTTTACAATTATTTGAGGTGACAATTCGGCAGGATAGCCGAATTGCACGGCCGAAAGCCGCCCGTAGGGCGAGGCACAGGGATGTGCCGAGTGAATAGTGAACCTATTTAACGAAAATAATTGTGAAAATGGACCGAGTTCCCGCCGCCGCAGTAGGCTCTCCTAAGCCCGACAGACTCCTAAGATGTCGACTATTGCATTGCGCAATTGCAATATGCACCTGTTTTTTATCACTTATTTCGCTTATATTTGTAGCAAGTTACTGTTTTCAATAACTAAACCAGTTTTGGTACGGGAATTGCTCTTACACCATACAGGACTACGCAGTCTTATAATTTAAACATGAGGAGTCAACTCAATGCACAACCTTAATCGACGCACCCTGTTAAAGGGTACCCTCACTGCAGGGATCGCTGCTATCGCAGCCGGTGCCGGTTTGCTGACACCGCACACGGTGCTCGCAGCAGCCTGGCCCAAAGCCGCTTTTGATGCCAAAGGACTGGACAAGGCAACCAGTGCATTACTTGGCAGCTCCAGTGCCAGTGAAAGTAAGGACATCAAGGTCAAAACACCCTCCATTGCTGAAAATGGTGCCGTGGTGAATGTTGCCGTATCAACTTCACTGCCAAATGTAGACTCTATCAGCATTCTGGTCGAACAGAATGGCAGCCCTCTCGCAGCAAGTTTTGACCTCAATTCACGCACAGAGCCTTACATCAAAACACGCGTAAAAGTGGCCAAGACATCAGGCATTGTTGCGATGGTTCGTTCAGGCGGCAAGCTCTACAGCGCTCGTCGTGAAGTGAAGGTAACTCTCGGCGGCTGCGGCGGCTAATCAACAAGCATAGTGAGGAAAATATAATGGCTAGTACAATTCGACCACGTGCCTGGATGAAAAATGGTGTTGCTAACGTCAAGGCGTTAATCAGTCACCCAATGGAAACCGGCATGCGCAAAGACAAGGCTACAGGTGGCAAAATCCCTGCACATTTCATCCAGGATCTGATCGTTACCCACAAGGGTGAAGAGGTTCTGCATGGTTATCTGGGGCCTGCTGTTTCTAAAAACCCGTTCCTGAATTTCAAGTTCAAGGGCGCCGCGAAAGGCGACAAGCTGACCATTAGCTGGTCAGATAACAAGGGTAATAGCGACTCACTGGATGTAAACATCAGTTGAGTTAACTGTTTTCGCATTGCTGCACCATGCGACTGGCGCCCTGTCTGTAAGGATGGGGCGCCTTTTTTATTTTGTGACAACTGATCACGGTCACCGCCGGCTTGCCCAGTATCTTATATACTGTACAGATGACTGATGAGATTGAAGCCAGATTACATAAGCGACTGGGCCACGTTCACGCCATGCAGCGCCTCGGTATCGAGTCTGACAAGGAACGACATGTGTTTGGCGGGGGGCTGAATTTTTTTCATCCGGAGAACTGGTATTCACTCACATCCATACTACGTTATACGCTGAAGCTTAGCGGATTCTACTATATTGGTCGACGTAACTCACGACGATTACGTATTCTGGAAAACTCACTTTGTCTTGAAGGTTTACCGCCAGCGTTTGAAGGCTACACCATATTACACCTTAGTGATTTACACGTTGATATGAATGAACCCGCCATGCTTCATATGGCTCAGGTAATCAAGGGTCTTGACTATGACCTGTGTGTCATGACGGGTGACTACCGCGCCAAAACCTTTGGTGCCATCGATGCAACGCTGAGCGGGCTTAAACAAATAGCTCAGTCGATAAACAAACCGACCTTTGCTGTACTGGGCAATCATGACAGTATCCGTATGGTGCCGGAGCTAGAGGAAATGGGTATCCGTTTTCTGCTGAATGAGTCAATAGTACTGGAGCGCGAACAGGACAATATTTACCTGGCAGGTGTTGATGATGCACACTATTTCAGGGTTGATAACATTCAGAAGGCCACTAATAATATCCCACATGATGCATCATCATTGTTACTGTCACATACACCGGAAATTTACATGCAGGCGGCACATGCCAATTTTGACGCTTTTCTTTGTGGGCATACGCATGGTGGGCAGATATGTCTCCCGGGTGGATTCCCGTTAACACTGGATGCAAAATGCCCGCGGTACATGGGCTCAGGCAGCTGGCGATATAATAGTATGTCTGGCTACACTTCGGTGGGTGCAGGTACCTCTATCATAAACGTGCGCTTTAACTGCCCGCCGGAAATTACCTTACACAGACTTACCTCAAGCCAGGACAAGCGAAAAGTATAATTTAATATGGCTGCTTTCTTATTTTCAATACAAACAAAATTTTTGATAGCAACAACTCCAGTATAAAAAATGCGAACAGCACCGTAAAAACCTGAGCCCAGTCCAGGCTGTAAACATACTGGTAATACAGCAGAGGAAGTATCGATTCAGGTATCTGATCCAGTCCCAGAAACATGCTGCTGGACGGCCTGTTTAATCGCCGTTTGATAAAACTTGAAATCAAATCACCCAACATAGCCAGCAACGCAATATTCACAGCTACATGAAGGGGTACGTTGACCACAGCAGCAACAACGACCGTTAGAACAAGAGCTGACAAAATGCCACGTATGGTTTTGGATGGGCCGAACAATGGTTTTCCGGCAAAGTGGTAGCCGGCGTCCAGCGGCAGGGAAAATGTGTTGCCAAACAATTTCCCCGCTATGATGGGGGCTCCATTTGCAATGCCCAGCAGCAAAAGTATTGTTAGCTCATGCATATGCCCCTGCCTGCCACCTCTTGTTACTACTCAGAAAATCACATCCTTGATTTGCGTTCACTTAACCATTTAGCTAACAGCTTACTCACAATAGCTGCCTTTTGACCAATATGAGCTGTTTCAGGAGTATTAAAGATCCCTGACCAGTCAGGCTCACTACCGCTGGCGTTCGTTTTCAGATAAGTTTCGAGATCAGTAGCATCGCTAATACCCGTTAGCCTTTTAAATACTTCATAATCTTTTATGCCCATGTGATTGTATAACCATGCCTGTCCTGACCATGATCGCAACTGTGTATAGGAAAATCCTGTATCAAGTGCCAGGTCCAGCCAGCAGGCACTGGCCATGTTATCAAGGTTATCAAAACCCTCACGTTTCAAACGAATTTCATGCTCCTGACTCATCCCGGACAATTGGCTCAACGGTATTTCATTATACTTTTCACTAGTAAGGCCCAATACAGTGCTGGCAATTTTTGTAATAGCCAGCAGTCCTCTACTAGGGAAAAATCCAATGAAGAAGCTGATTATCGGTATCAGGCTTGTGTTTGGTTCTTTGCCACTGGCATGGACAACCATATAGCTGGATATGTCTCCGTAAGCAAATGATAATACCAGTGCCAGTAAGCTTCCCGTTATCATTCTTATTGAACTGGAAACAAATATATTAGGCACCATATCAAGGGTAAAATAACTGCGCACCATGTGACCAATCAGGTAGGTATATGCACCTGCAAAACCATACATAAAGGCCGTCAGGCTAATCATCAAACGTGCCAAAAATGCATGATCATGGTTTGTTATATAGTGAAACATATAGGGCCCCAGCATAAGAAAATTTGCTCCCTTGCTAAAATCGACACCTGATATCTGACAGGCAGTAGCCAGTGCCGGAACAGGCATGGGCTTAAGCAGAAGAAATATACTAACGCCGAATATAATAACTATGGTCAGGGTGAGAGTGCTGCCGATATAACTTTGAAATCTGAATGATTCATTAATACGTTTGTGTATGTAATCGCCTAGTCGGCTAAATTCTTCCTTGCTAAGCTCTCTTTCCAGTGAACGAATTTTTGCACCCTTCATTCTTGTTACGTAAAATAGAATGATGACGGGTACTATCATTATCGCAAACAGTGCCAGCAACAAATTATACTGAAAGTAAACAGGGTCAAACCATGCTGCGATATCTAAAAACAGGGCAGTCGGATTACCTGAAAGCTCAAACAGTAATGCCACGCCATATGTCAGCCCTACCAGAAAAACGATCCCGAGGATTATACTGGCAAGCTTCAATTTTCCTTTCATAAGTTTCGCCTTTTATAGTTCTTTTATTCTATTGCGCCTGTCTGCTTCATCAACATGAAGATTGAATCAGCCATTAATCGGTAACCTTTATTATTCGGATGTATCGCATCTGATTTCAGTGATGTATCAGACAAAATATTTGCCATTATTTCGTTTTCTACTGGTATATTATAGTCAAGCGCTATCTCATTATATAATTTATCGCTGGAAAGAAATATTCCCGGCCGGGGTATTCCTATCAGGATAACGCTAATACTACGCTCACGCGCCGCTCTAATCATGGCGCTTATATTTTGTGCCAGCTTTTCAGTACCCAGTTTTCTTATTAGATCATTTCCACCGTGACTGATAATAACCAGTGCTGGCTGATATTTATCCAGTAAGCCAGGCAATCGCCTGAATCCTTCCCGACTTAATTCACCTGGTACACCCGCGTTGATCACCACCCTGTTGATCAGCTTTTCCAGAACAGCAGGGTAACTGTTTTCCTTACTGGTACCTGTCCCTGCTGTAAGGCTATCGCCAAATGCCAATATCACAGCATCAACTGAAAGTGGCTGGATAGCTGGCTGTTTCTCTGAACAACCATAGACTAATACGACGACAAAAAGTCCAATTACATGTTTTCCGTACATACAAATATTTCTCTCAATATAGAAGCTGTGATCAGCGTTAATCCTACCTTAAGAATAATCTGGTCTTAAATTATTTATATAAATATGGAAATAAAATTCAACGAAAAAATAGTGTGTTCGTTGTCACTATTTACAAAACTTAACTTCAATTACCTTGCTATAAAATCCTTACGTCCGTAATATTTTTTTCGCTTCCTACAAAGCATAAAAACATACTGAAATTATGGAGAATATTATCATGGAATACAAAAATATTTACACAAAAATAGTCTTGTCTTTTTTAGCCACAATTATACTGTCTGTATCTACGGCTAGTGCAGGAGAACTTAATGTTAAAACACAGGACAAGGTAAATGCCTATAAACAAAAACTCGCCACATGGGCACAGGATCCGGATGTTATATCAGCTGTAAAAAAAGCAAACCAGCTGGGTACCGATATGGACAATGCCAAATGGAAGGCCATGAATAAGAATGATGGCAAGGTATTAAGCTATCAATCCAGTTCTGCCGGAAAGAAACTGACAAAATGGAATAAAGACAAGTCACTAGGCAAATTGTTCTTGCGTGATAAAAAGGGGAACTATGTTGCTGGTAGCAAGAAACCGGCTATTTACAATATTGCCTCTCGTCCAGCCTTTTCAAAAGCCAAGCCAGGACAGGGCTGGAATTCAACCAAGGTCAAGGCAGATCCAACCACAAATCTTGCCAGTATTCAGGTGTCCTACCCGGTTATCAGTAACGGTGAAAAAATTGGTGTCATTCATACCAGTGTAATTGTTGAATAAGGAAGAATTTGTATACACTGCCAAAGAGATGCTGAAGCGAGAGATTGTACTCAGGTCCAGGTCTCTTTGGCCAGTGTTATATTAATGATAACTACTCTGCTAGCTGCTCAAACATTTGCCTTGTATCCAGGCCGATTTTCTCAGGGTCAACATCAATTAGCCCGCACAGTGAGACGATCTCTATGTGCTCAACCAGACTGATTTTGCCATCGCTCTTGCTAACGGCCAGGCATAAATTAATCAGCAATTCAGCTGTTTCTTTATCAGAGGCCTGTGCCTTGATCACTGACAGCGCTTCTTCGTGGCCTTGCTTCGGTGACGCTATTATTCTGTCCGTGTAGTGATTAAACAGATTAACCCCTTCATGCGGGTCGAAGACCTTGAGCTTTTCCAGGGTTTCCATTATCTGGTCTACCCGAATACGTTCACTGAATGTTACTTCGCCTTCTGATGCGGATACAATTGCGCATGCGGCCATTGCTGCCTCCAGAAATGGCCTGTTATGTCTTTTCTCGGAGCTGGCATGATATAGGCTGGTAAACCTGCTGATTATCCCTGACATGATTGATTCCTGCGTTATATATTATTTTTTGCATCAAATACTAATGGTACCAGTATGACTAAATTCCATGCTGGAAACACCCATATGACTATATAGTTTACATGTTTACCTGACCTGTGGCACACATACACAAACCTGCATACTACGGTAATGCAAAATTACTTTAGGTCACAAGCAAAACTGGAACCTGCGCCGTTGTTGCTGTATCGTTTACTTCCGTCGTAAGTTACTGAATAGTGCTAATTATGCTCCGTCCAGCCCAGATATTTCGCTTGATTCATATCAATGTGGTACTGGTGCGCCATGGCCTTGATGAACTGATCCTGGCTACCCATCTGCTGCGGCCTGTGCGCTTTATGATGTATCTGACGCCCTGGTACTGGTTGCGAGACCGCAAGCTGGCACGTGGGATACGCATCCGACGAGCTTTGGAAGATCTGGGTCCAATTTTCGTCAAATTTGGCCAGATACTCTCGACACGACGTGATTTATTACCCGATGATATAGCCGAGGAGCTGATTCGTCTAGAGGATCAGGTTCCCCCTTTTGATTCTGCCCGGGCACAACAAATCATTGAAAAATCTTTTGGCAAACCGGTAACCGAACTGTTCGCATCATTTGAATCAGAACCTCTGGCTTCTGCTTCTATTGCGCAGGTCCATGCGGCAACCATGCACGATGGCCGCGAGGTCGTGGTCAAGGTCTTACGCCCGGACATAGAACCTGTCATTCAGCGTGATCTGGATTTGCTGTACACCATTGCAGGTCTGGCCGAACGCTTCTGGCAAGATGGCAAACGTTTGCACCCGGTAGAGGTCATCGGAGAGTTCGACAAGATCATACATGATGAGCTGGATCTGGTGCGTGAAGCTGCCAATGCGACCCAGTTACGTCGTAACTTTGAAGGCTCTGACCTGCTCTATGTACCTAAAATAGACTGGGACTACGCACACAAGAACGCGCTGGTCATGGAACGCATCTCGGGCATACCCATCGGTGATATCGATAAACTGCATGCAGCCGGTGTGGATATGAAGCGGCTGGCAGAAAATGGTGTCGAAATATTTTATACGCAGGTCTTCAAGCATAATTTTTTCCATGCCGACATGCACCCCGGTAATATATTTGTTGCTGATGACGAGCACTATATCGCAGTAGACTTTGGCATCATGGGCTCGCTGACCGAGGCAGACAAACGTTATCTTGCAGAAAATTTCGTGGCCTTTTTTAACAGCGACTACCGCCGTGTTGCAGAACTGCATATAGAGTCTGGATGGATCCCGGCAGACACACGTGTTGATGAGTTTGAGTCAGCTATCCGTACTGTTTGTGAACCCAATTTCAATCGTCCATTGAAGGATATTTCATTCGGCCAGGTCTTGTTGCGGCTTTTCCAGACAGCACGCCGGTTTAATATGGAGGTTCAGCCACAACTGGCCTTGCTACAAAAAACTCTGCTGAATGTTGAGGGCCTCGGCCGTCAGCTATATCCGGACCTGGATTTGTGGTCTACCGCTAAACCCTTTCTTGAGAACTGGATGCGTGAGCAGGTCGGCCCACGTGCCTTCTTGCGTCAGATACGCAACAATATTCCGGTCTGGTCGGAAAAAATGCCGGAATTACCAGGCCTGCTGCATCGCTTTCTCACTGAAAACACCTCACGCGCCAATCAAAGTGCGGCCGATCATAAAGCAATCGAAAAATTACATGCTGAACTCAGACATGCACATCATCTGACCCGTCTCACCATTGCCGGTAGTGCCTTGCTCATCAGTGCGTTTATTATACTGGCGCTGGATAATTATGCCCCGGCGATGATCTACGGCGCGCCTCTGTTAAGCTGGATACTGGGTGGCTTTGGAGGAACGATTTTACTCTCTGGCCTGTTTAGCAAAAAGTGATAATTGCCCGATAAACCTCTGATCCAGCATCTACAACGGGCGCGTATTGCGAAATGATCCGTTGTGGATGAGCAAATTCAATACCCAGCTCATCAAACCTGTTTTTAATACGGCGTAACATTTCACGCTGTACCGGCCACATCCTGTCAGCTTTGGTCTGCAGCATAAACTTGATATTAACAGCAGACTCAGCAAAACTGTTTACGCCCAGCATAACGGGATCATCCAGGATATCAGCACTAAACTCGCTATCGTTACGCAGACCGTTCGCCAGCTCCATGATAACCGACATAACCTGATCCACATTCTCCTTATACGCTACCGGAACTTCCATCACCGCACGCGCCCATTCAAAAGTAGCATTGGTCACATGTGTTATTGAGCCGTTCGGAATGAAATGTGCCTGACCTTTCAGGTCTCTAAGCATTGTTGAGCGCATGCTCACCCGCTCAACTGTTCCGGTTATGTTGTTAATGGTAACGATATCACTCAGTTCATACTGGTCTTCAAGCAGGATCATTAACCCATTGAAATAATCTCGCATCAGGTTTTGTGCACCAAATGCAACGGCAACACCGAGTATTGCGGCGCCGCCCAGGACTGTTTTAATATCAACACCAGCCTCCTGTAACGCAAGAATGGTACCGCCAAATACGATTACTACACGCACTGCACCACGCAAACTAAGCGCCAGCGTATCGGCCCTGTTTTGGCTCATATCACCTGTGCGTGTACTTTTACGCGCCATTACGCGGCTTATCTTCCTCGCGGTTATTCTATTGATGAACAGCAGTACTGCCATAAAGATTAGCACCATGAGCACTCTCGGGCCTCGAGTATAAGCCCAGGCAATCAGGTTCTTTGGGTGTAACGGACTCTGTAACCAGACTACATGCTCCTGCGCCTTTTCAGCCTGCTCTCTTTTTTTCTGTGCTTCCTCTGCCAGCAGCTCCTGGTCTTCTCTTAGCGATACCATCTCCCCCTGTGCATCCTCAATATTGACCGAACGACTTGCTATTTCCTTGCCCAGTTTCTTGATTTCGTCCTTAACAATTCTGATATTCTTTTTTATTTTATTAAGCACCGCCTTGTCTTCTCTGTTTTTTTCACCTTCACGCAGTCTTTTCTCCAGGATGAGCAGGATCTTTTTAAAGTTAGACAAAGACTGCCTGTCTGTTTCAAGTATTTTTTCATCTGTCTTGACTCGCTCGATCAGTGCAGAACTTTGTTCGATATAATCAGTCGCCACCTGCTCGGCCTCTAGTGCCTCTCTGGTACTCTTTTCTGCCTGTTTGCGTGCCTCTACCTGTTCAGCTGTTTGTAATTTCTCACCGGGTGCATGTGTTGAAGGGGTGACGCCCGAACCAGAAGTTACAGATGGCATGCCCGGGAGCATAATCTGCAGGGCTGAGGGTGAAGCTGATTCGCCCTCCTGAGCCGAATGCATGGCCGTGCCGACTCCAGATGCCGGCGTTTGTTGAGGCACAACGATGACTCGCTTCTTTACCCCTTTTAATTCATCAAGTGTCTGTTGCTTTTTTATAATACTGTTCTTAATCAGCTCAATCTGGTGCTTAACCGTTTTTTTAGCCTCAAATGCCAGTTGTGTCTGACCCGCTATCAGGTAGTAGTCGCTTTCATCCTCGCTTACTGCTTTTTCGAGTGTGGCCGCTTCTTCCGTTTCTCCTGACTCCTGCGCAATAGCAAGCAGCTCCTTCTGCATGTCCATTCTTTTTTTGGTCATATTCAACGCATTCTGTAATAATTTCAGAATGCTTTCTCGTCCACTCAGACTCTTCTTTAAGTCCTTCAGGTCTTTTTTGTCGGCTTTTAAAATAGTTTCAAGCTTTGCTATACGCTCAATTTCCAGTATTTCGTCTTCTTTTTTGTCACTTTCGACTGCTTCATCTGCTGAACTGGCTGTGGCTGGATCAGAAGCTACGTCTTGCTGTTCAGCATAAGCGGCCGGTACCCACACTGAAATGCAAAAACACATAACCCATAAAGATATTCGAAAGTTAGACATAAAATTTTCCACGATGGTGATTAAATTGTTCCAGATCCGGTTATTTATAATATTTTCAGATGGACCCGTAATCTGAAAATACTATCCGCAGGCCAGCCCTTGTTCAACTTCATTGCGCTTGTCCTGACCCGCCAGGATTTCTATCAGTGCCAGCGCAAAACTTATCGCAGTGCCAGGACCGCGCGAGGTAATGATCTTATCATCAACCACAACCGCCGATTCTTGTTGAATGCTCAGGCCCGGCACAGACAGTGCCTGTAAAACGCCTGGATAAGCCGTGGCCTTTTTATCATTGAGCAGCCCGGCACTGGCCAGCACCTTTGGTGCTGCACAGATTGCTGCAACATAGCGTTGTTGTTGATTCAACTCGTTAATCAGACCCTGTATGCGGCTGTCATTGTTCAGGTAATCGGCGCCTGGCAAGCCTCCGGGTAAAACGACCATATCGTAGTCTGCCTGTGCCGTTTCGAGTGCCTGATCCAGCGTCATATCAGGAACCAGCACAATGCCGCGTGATGCCTTGACCGAACCTTTCTGCAGGCCGGCACTAATAACCTCGATGCCGGCGCGACGCAACAAGTCAATGACGGTTACTGCTTCGAGTTCTTCACAGCCTTCTGCAAGGGGGACCAGTACGCGTGCCATATCTGATGACTCCTGTTTTCGCGTTGCTTGATAATACTGGATAGCGGCACCAGCTGAACACCTTCTGCCTTTAATGTCGGCAGCCATTCTGTCAGTACTTTCAGAGTATCTACGTGCGGATGACCGATAGCCACTGCTGAACCGTATTTACGTGCGTGGTGCAGCAGGCGCTTGAGCTGGCGTTTTACCGCCTGTGGACGAGGATCGTGATCCAGAAATACGTCACGACGTGTGCTGGGTATACGATGGGCACGTGCTGCCTGCAATGCAACGGTTGCTGCGGTGGTGCGACTGTCAACAAAATACAGATTGGCCTTCTGCTTGACTGCATACATTAACCAGTCCATTGCCTCTGGTCGTTGTGTAAGCAGGCTGCCCATGTGGTTATTAATACCCTGAACGTAGGGAATACTGGCCAGGTCCTGTAGCAGCACATTCTGCATATCCTCTCGGCTCATGGAGGTGGTCAGTGCGCCCGCTTCCAGTATATAGCCATGTTCAGACTGCATAGGCAGATGCAGCAGGATTTCCTTGCCCTGGCGATGTGCCTGCCTGGCAATGTCTTTTGCATAGGGTGAATGCGGCAGGATTGAACAGGCAATATTTGCGGGTAACTCCGCAACCTGTATGCCTCGCTCGTACTGCATGCCGAGATCATCGATAATAATAGCAATAACCGGCTGCTGCGCGGCTGATAGCGGTGCACCAGCCAATATCAGCAGCAAAGCTGACAGCCAGACGCTAAATCGCATGATTGCCGTCCCTGGTTGTCATGATGACGGGTACCTGGTTAACGAATCAGGGGGTAAACTGTCTGGCGATATTAAGTCCCTTTAACAGGTTAAGCGCTTCGAACAGTTGATAGTCGTCCTGTGCCAGTTTGCCGGACCTGGCATCACCGGCCTTGCCTTTTTTGTCATCCTTGTCACCCTCTTTACCATTGGTAAGATGGCCGCTGAGGTCTTTTTCTTTCAGCGTTTCGATAACAGGTTTTACCACCGCCGACAAACGTCGGCGCTTCACTTCAATATCCGGCTCAATTCCCTCGGCCTGGATAGAGCGCCCGTTAGGTGTGTAATAACGAGCAGTGGTGAGCTTGATGGCAGTACCTCCGCGTGCAGGCATGATAGTTTGGACTGAGCCTTTGCCAAAGCTACGTGTACCCATCAGGATCGCACGTTTGTGATCCTGCAGTGCTCCGGCCACAATCTCAGATGCCGAAGCAGATCCACCATTAATCAGGATAACCAGTGGCATTCCATCCAGAACATCACCCGGTGCTGCGTTGAAACGTAATCTGGAATCATTTACACGTCCTTCGGTATAGACGATCAGACCCTTATCCATAAAGGCATCAGATATCTGTACCGCAGCACTCAACACGCCACCCGGATTATTTCGTAAATCCAGTACCATACCTTTGAGTGGTCCACCGTACTTTTTCTTCAGCTCACTCGCGGCCTTGACCAGGTTGGGTCCACTATTCGACTGGAACTGGGTAACACGGATATATCCGTAACCTTTATCGAGCATACGGCTTTTAACACTGGTCACCTTGATCACTGCACGTATGATTGTGAGCTTAAGCGGCTTTTCTTCACCTTCACGGATGATGGTCAAAACAATCTTGCTGCCTGGTTTACCGCGCATGATCTTGACCGAGTCACTCAGTGACTTGCCTTTTACCGGCTCATCATCCAGACGGATAATCAGGTCACCGGCATGCACACCGGCGCGCTCTGCCGGAGTATCATCGATCGGTGATATAACCTTGATGAAGCCGGATTCCATACCCACCTCGATTCCAAGTCCACCAAATTCACCCGTTGTACCTATTTGCAGGTCCTTGAATTCTTCCCCATTCAGGTAAGATGAGTGGGGGTCAAGACCTGAGAGCATGCCGCGGATGGCATTTTCCAGTAGCTTTTTGTCATCCACTTCTTCCACGTAGTCATTTTTAATACGCGTATAGGCGTCGGTGAACGATCGCAGGGCTTCCAGTGGAATCTGATTGTCTTCAATTGCACGTTTGGCAAGGACCCCGCTGCCAAAACTGGCCGTCAGGCCAACTACCACACCCAGACTAATGGTTGCAAAAAATCGTGATCTGCTTCTCATTCAAACATCTCTCCTGCTGATGACAGAAACTACCCGAACCTGGGCTGGCTTGCTGTAAACACCGGCACTATTGTCTATATTGTTTGTATCGGCAATTATCCGGAAAAGATAATGGCAGGTTCTGCTCATTTATCTGTAATATTGCTTTGTGTACCAATGTGATACAAAAAAGGCAGCCGTGAGAGCTACCTGTTCCATGCAAGCCCATAACTATGTGTACCGGATAAGTACCTTTCCTTATAACATATGATCGCAACATAGCACAGTTGTTCCCTTTCAGGAAATGATAATGGTATTTGAAATCAACAATATCCCTGTTTTGAGTAGTGGTACAATCAAGGTCTTGACGCGGTATGTGCCAAAGGCGGTTTTCGGGTAGCACTCCAACGCTGCGGATCAATCGGCTGGCCCTGCTGTCGAATCTCGTAATACAGCGCCGTCCGGGTCTGGCCGCCACTGTCGCCGACGCTGGCAATGATGCTGCCCGCATCAACCCATTCGCCGACTTCCATGTAAATACTCTGGTTGTGTCCGTACAGAGACATGTAGCCCTCGCCGTGATCCACAATCACCAGTAGTCCATAACCACGCAGCCAGTCTGCAAACGCTACCCGGCCATAGGCTACTGCCGAAACAGGCTGGCCACTGGCTGCACTGATCAATACCCCCTTCCAGCTGTTGCCGCGACCACTGCGACGCTTGCCAAAATAGGCACGCAGGCGGCCCTCTGTTGGCCAGCGCAGTTTACCTTTGAGCTGGCTAAAGGGTCGCTGTTCGCGTGCCGTTTGTGAAATAGCTTCTTCCGGCTCCCTGAGATCATTCAGGTCATTCAGATCATTAATTTCGGTTATAAGCTGCTGTAAACGCCTTTCATTTTCAAGTAACCGTTGTAAAGCCACTTGCTTGTTTTTAAGTTTTTTATTCAGGCCCGAGACTATTTTTTTACGTTGTTTACGCTGGCTTTTTAAATCATTGCGCGCCTTTTTACGCGATTGTAGCAGCTGTTCAAACTTTTTTTGCTGCTGCAGGATCTCCGTTTCCAGAGTCAGTAATTTTATTAGTTGTTGATTGACGCTATCGATATTTCGTAAACGTGCACGATTAAGATAATCGTAATAAACCAGTGATCGCTGTACCTTGGTCGGCTCGGTCTGGTTCAACAGTATCTTGATCTGTTCCTGTCTGCCCATCACATAACGGGCCCGGATCTGACTGGCCAGTAAATCACGTTGCTTCGACAGACTTTTTTGCCCGGCTGCCTGCTGACGCTTCAGTGACTTTAAATTTTTGTTTGTGGCGCGACTGTCACGACGCAAGCGTCGCAGTTCACGATTAATTTTCCCGATACGGGTTTCCGTGTGCTTGAGCAATTGCTGTGCGCTATCGCGCCGGGTGCGCGTACCCTGCATTTCCTCGCGTGCGTCCTCAATACGTTGCTTTAGTGCTTCAAGTTCGGACGACTGATTCTGCCCGGCACGGGCGCCGGGCGATAACACAAACAGCAGGGTTAGTGCTATTAGGTAAATATGATGTTTCCAGCTACGAAGTTTCAGGGCAGGGAAGGGTGTGAACAGCTTACAGCAGAGAACTATGCCAACGCCCGGACTCATTCCGTAGCGGGTTCAAGCAGGTCATGGCCAGTCATCTCGGTCGGCTTGTCGATACCAAGCAGGCTCAGCATGGTCGGCACAATATCAGCCAGGCAGCCTTTATCCTGCAACACACCTGGACTACCGACATAGATTAGCGGTACCGGGTTACTGGTATGGGCGGTATGCGCCTGACCGGTTTCCGGATCACTCAGTTTTTCGGCATTGCCATGATCTGCGGTAATCAACATTTCGCCACCTGCTGCCATCAGTGCATCATATACGCGCCCCAGGCAACTATCCAGCGCTTCGATTGCCTTCACGGTTGCATCAAGTTTAGCGGTATGACCGACCATATCCGGGTTGGCATAGTTACATATTATGACATCGTATTGCGCGGACTCAATTGCTGCAACCAGCTTGTCGGTCAGCTCTGGCGCGGACATTTCCGGCTGCAGGTCATAGGTTTTAACCTGTGGTGACGGAATCAGTATACGGTCCTCGCCTTCAAAAGGTGTTTCAACGCCACCATTGAAGAAAAACGTCACGTGGGCATATTTTTCAGTCTCGGCGATACGCAACTGGCGCATACTGTGCTGTGCCAGTACCTGCCCAAAGACATTATTCATGCGCTCGGCCGGGAACGCGACCGGAATATTGAATTCGGCGCTGTATTCGGTAAGACTGACAAAGCGACCCAGTCTGGGTACGTAATCCCGCTCGAAGCAATCAAAATCCTGGTCAATAAAGGGCCGTGTTATTTGCCGTGCCCGGTCAGAACGATAATTCATAAACACCACTACATCACCGTCTTCGATGCACACCGGTGTGGCGCCATCCGCTACGATACAGGTTGGCTGAACAAACTCGTCGCTCTCACC
>JAJRTX010000194.1 GCA_021545665.1 Zetaproteobacteria bacterium | reverse complement strand
TATGCGGCGCGGTTCTTTCCCTGTAAATTGCCGTCCCGGCATCGTCATAATATCCATCAGACAGAACGTATATTTTCCCTGTGCCGTTGTTGGTTCCGATCAGGTGCTTGTCTCCCCAGCTTCCTGTTGAAGTAGGGCCGTATGCATTTGGTCGATCAAAGAAATAATTGTGGCAGTTCATAATGTGTCGCTGTTTCGTATAAGTCGCCCCGCTTCGCCACTGGTGCCATATTTTTGATGCTGCATCGTATACCCATGTAATGTTTTCGGTAGGGAACGTCAGCACATACCACTCATGCCCTTTCCAGTTGATTACCACGGCGAACGCATCAGAGACCGTTGAATAGCTGTCGAGCTGGTAATTTATCTGCGGCGGGCTTATCTGCACTGCCTGGAATCCTTCGCCAGCCCTGACAACATATCGTCCGCCACGCCTGTTGTTGGCAAGCCAAACAATCGAGTTATCGAATTTCTGCGCTGTCATGGGAGCGGATATCCCAATCTGAGAAAACCCCCCCTGGAATCGTTGAAACGGGTTATCAAGGTCTCCTGTTGTCCCCCAAACCTCAGCCGTTTCCTCGCCAAGCAACCATAAGTTCCGTCTTGATGCCAGAACCGCTTTCAGATCGTCGGGGCTGCCTTCCGCAGTGGCAAAAGAGAAAATCGACTCTACGGATACGTCATAGAGGTCTGAATAAACAAAGCGCCCGGTATTGTTGATATCGTCCCGAATGATATATCCATCCATGAACGTCGCAGTGTTTGATGGAGAAAGGGCAAGATTGTCCCATGCTGTTCCGGTCGTCGAATACAGGCTTACAGGAGTTACACCGGATAAAGACGAGTTATGCGCTGCCACCCCATCGCAGATAACCACGCCTTTGTTAAGCTGATCCCCCATTGTTTCCCATGAAACAGGGCCGGTAACGCTGTTCAGCCGTGCCGTTGATTTTGAGTAATTGAATGTTCCTGAAAGCGCAAGATCGTAGACGCGGTTCCCAATAACAGCCAAACACGTTTGCCCGCCTGAAAAATTCACGCTCCTGATTATGGCACGAACTTCTGCCGGGTAATTACCGCCGTTAGTCTGCGCCTGAATCGTCCCGGTTGCCGGAGAAGTAGAAGATCCGGCGAATGTATACGTAAACTGGTCTTTTGTCGTAACGGTTATCGTGTAAGTGCCATTGTATTCTGTCTCATTCGCGCCTGTAATAACGATATTCCACCCGGTGTTAAACCCGTGGTTGGTATAGGTAACCGTCGCAGTTGTCCCGGAAGATGTGATGCCCGTTATCGTTGTGGCGTCGTCATATGCATCGGCAGTATTCCCGCCAAGTGTAAGTTCTGCATATCCGGGAGTACCTATAAGCATGGATCGCCCTTCGGTGAACCCTGGCTCTGTATACAGGTTGATGCATGTCTGCGCATTGGCGTTTTTCGATACCCCTTCGTATGCCCCACCAATGAACCCAGGAAATTCCACGCTTACCCTTCTCCCCCCATAGTGAAGATTACATCGGCATTTTCCACATCCGCCATATCGAATAGAGTATCTTTCTTCTCTCTGGCCATTGACTTGATTTCTCTGCGAGTAAGCGTATCAACGGTATATTCAAATGAAAGCTCAAGGGCAAGATTCCAGATAAGCGCATTGCTCCATTCTGAAGGAAACTGAGGGTTATCAGCAGACGAGTCCATATCGTCTGGGTAGTGCTCAGTAACCATTACCAGCTTGTCATGGTCTTTAGGATTTTTAGCTGGCCATACTCTAAGTACAGCGTTGTAATCGCCAGAAGAATATGACGCTAAATTTGGCTCATAATGAATAGCTGTAGGCGGCCCTGAACTACTTTTTGTACTTAATTGCTCATATTCTATCCGGCCTATAAGGCGAACCTCTGAATCATATCCTGATGTTGACCTTCGATAAGCAGAAACAATTCCTCGTGGGCGCGGCGCTCTGTTTATATATGTATAAACCTTATTCCCTGCACTTGCAGCACTTGGGAGGGCGTCATTTATTGTTATCGTATCCGCACCAACAGCGGATATCGTTGACCAGTGTATCGAAAGATCATCAAGCCTTATCCCGATATTCCCGGAAGTTGGTTTTGCTATACCGGATGATAAATAATTATCCCATGTAGTATCGTCAATACTAATGACGACTTCAGAAGCAGTCTCATCTGATTTTATTGTATTTTCTTTTATTTGCCCTTCTGATAAAAAATGAAAATTATCAAGAACGCCAGTCACTCCTCCAGATGACCCAAGCTGGTAAGTATGAATGCCACGATTAAGCATGAGGTAAGTCACCTGTCTAAGCCACAGCCCAACCCCCTGCCCTGACCATTCTTTTATCAAGGCATTCAGCGCCATGGATGCACTGTCTATTTCATCGCTTGTCGCTGCTTCTGTAGAATCATATTCCCCGATCTTCCTGAGCGCAGAATTGATGATGTCATTGCGTGTAAGCGCCCAAGTTTTATCTCCGGAAAATGCCATGCTCTGCCTCGAAGTAATACCTGAATTCAGGCAAAATCGAGGGGCCGAAGCCCCTCATGTATCCGTTAGTTAGCCTCTGCGACAACCTCGGTGTAGTCGATAATAATATCGAACACCGCTGTATCTGATCCGGCAGAGCATGTGTATGAAACAGGGTCTCCGCCAGCGGTAATATTAGGTTTGCGGGCTGCTGCCGTCACTGCTTCGGTGATTTCACTGAGCAGTGCACCGCGAGTAACAGCGCCATCGAGCAATGAGCCAAAAACAAGCCCCGTCGCGCCAAGTGATGCTGCGGCAAGAAACCCGTTCGGATCATTAGAGGTGCCCATTGTGCCGACATCGACCGTCTCAGTGGCATCTGCCGTGATGACGTTCAAAAATACATCATGGACAATCGCTGTAGCAGGAAGCGTAAACCCGGTCCGCGTTTCCGTTGTCTGTGCATCGCAGCGGATAACAGCCTGCCTGCGGATGAATTTCGTCGTCGCGTTATTCTTGGATTTGTCAGCCGCTGCCGTCGATCCACTGTATTGCGTTCGCGATGCAACGCCAGTTCTGAAGTTTGTACCACTCATATCATTCTCCTGATGAGCAACCCAAATGGGTCAGTAATTCATTTTTGGAACTTGCTATGCCCGAATGGGCGACGCATGAGTGCTGGCCCCAAAATGAGACCAGCACTGCACGACTTGCTAACTATTTACGACGCTGAACCGCCTAAGCCCCTGACGACGAATAACATCCACGCCAGTCGCCCCAAAACGGGACAAACCGCATGTAGAATTTCGACTTCGCGTTATCCGTGTCGAAATCAACATCCTTCGTATACTGCACCGGCTCACGATCAAACCAGCACATCCCGTTAAGAGCATTGGTGCGAATGAACCAGGCATCCGGATCAGTGAGATAGTTGTTCACACTCACATCAGGGATTACCGACAGGCTGCGAAGCGCATTGTCATCATTATCAGCAGTGCCGGAGCGCTGAACTGATTTCAGAATCCGCTGTGCTTCGTAGACAAGTGCAGTAGGAACAATCAGGCGCTGCGGCTGAAGGGATATATGATGTCCGTTAGAGTTCTTCGCATCCATGATCTGGATGGTCAGATCCTCAAGAGAGGCTTCTGATAAATCTGCAGCAGTTGCAAGAATGTTCGACTGATTGCCTGCCAATGACGGGTGAGACACAGAGCCAAGCGGCTGTCCGTCTCCGCCAACATATGACCCGTTGATAACACGGTTGTATACGTTAGCGCCGACATTCTCACGGGTCTGAGCAGCAGAAAACGCCAAAGAGGCTGATCTCTGCATTGATACTTCCTCGTACAAATTGTCGGCAAGCTCTTCACGGGTAACAATGAACCCGAGAGAATAAGCGACCATAGTGCCACGAGATACAGCACCCTGTGAATGAGACGCATAAACCGTCCCGGTTCCTTCAGGCTTCACAGGGGCAAGGCCGAACCCTGTCTGCTCAACCAATTCCTCGTACTTCTTGCTCGAGGTCTTGACATCAAACAGATCGGTCCACTGCTTCACATGCTGTTCGTAATTGGCTCCGAACCAGGCATAGACGCCGGGCCAAAGGGCCTTTGGGTGATTTCCTGTTGAAATAACAGCCATGATCTATACCCCCGTCCGGCCGGCTTTGGACTGCGGATCGTTGAACTTGACGATAACAGTGGCGTTTGTCTCGCCAACGACGTTATCGCTTCGTTCTGTGATTGCTACGATCTGGAGGTCCAGTGTTGCTGTGGTAGCTTTGGAGCTGGTATCCAGTTCCATCGCCGAAACCCCGTAGGCAGTATCCCCACTTCCAACAACGAAGTTGGCATTCAATCCAACATCCGTGGCGGCAAGTGTGGCCCCTACATCGTCGGCCTGAACCTCGAAGTAGGTACTGTCTACGGGAGCATATGTGCAGAATCGCTGCGTCGATGCTTTTCGGTATTGGGCCCCAAGATCATCAGGGTCTACCTCAAAGCCAGTGACAACACCGATTACGGGGTCGCCAGCAGCGCACTGAGCAAGCGTTGGATAGCCGTCTACTGAAGATCCGGCCAGTTTGACCGCATCCCCGATAAAAGTGGCTGTCGCATCGCCTGATGCAAAAACGCCTCTGAGTGTCGCACCATTATAGGGACTCCCATCCCTGTTGGTCGGGCGAAACCCAAACGCGGCATCTGTGTTGGCCATGTTTCAATTCCTCATAAAAAAATGAATACAAGGGAATGGACGGAAACATAGCCGCAAAAATCAAATTTGCTGCTCATGCCCCTTCGGGACATATTGGTTTTCCACTTCCACCCCCCCCGGACGACCGGCTTTCAAGGCATCATCCACACGGCGATTCTTCTCTTCCTTTGCATCCTGATCTTCAACCCAGAATTCTTTTTGGATCTTCATCAGGTACGCAGTAATCGGTGTGGCGGACCCTTTCGAGACGATCATGCTAACTTTGCCGTCCAGCCCTTTCGGCTTTACGACCGAGAATTGACCAATAGAGGTCGCTTCTTCAGGCTTGACGAACTCATATCCGCCAGCCTGCGCTCTCTGAACTCTTCCGTCCTGATCATTGATCCATCTCGGAACCCAACCAGCATCAGACAATGCCTTGGCATCTTCATCAGACAGTTGCAGTTTCGTTCGATGGCCACTGAAAGGCACCCTTGCTCGTCTTTTCCCTTGCTCAGTCTTTTGATCAGACATAATCTTGCTCCTTAATCCCATTCATAGTTTGCGACATAATCATCGCGGGAAAATCCGGGAATATCTTTCTCAAACCGCTTGGCTGCGGCCTTGGCTTCCTCTGGGAGATTATCCCAGGTATGCTTCTTGCTGCCTTGACTTGCTCCCTGCCCGCCACCTTCTTCGACCCCGTTGGGGCGTGAGCGGGCAGAATTCTGAAATTCTTCCGGGAAAGTTTCTTTTACTTTCTTGGTCAATTCATCGAAATATGCCTTGCCGGTAAACCCTTGAGCAACGATCTGCTCTGCTACACCGTCAGCATATCTCCCTAGCTTTTCATTGGTAGCATACCATGGATTTTCCGCAGTCCAAGCATCTGCCAGCTTTTTGTGCTCTGCGGTCGTATCTACCGGCGGGGCAACCTCCTGCTGCTGAAGTTGCTTGATCCGCTTATCGGCGGCATCAAAAGCATCGCCATCGCCATCGGTAATCGCCTCTTTCCTGATTTTCTCAAGTTCTGCAATAAGCGTCTCGTTCTTTTTCCGCTCCCGCGCCATCTGCGCGTCGGTGTATGTCTTGAACTTCGCATTTGACTCGGTAAGACTCTCAACGCGCTCTTCAAGCCGGCTGATTTTCGATTTCAGGATGCCAGAGATTTTCTCGCCTTTTTCAACGAACGTCTTGGCATCAACCCATTTTGACTCATCGCCCTTCCACTCCTCTTTCGGCGTCCACCCATCGGCTTTCGCTTCAGATTCATAGTTTCTTTCTTCGCTCATCACTATCTCCTCACTGTGCTGACTGACTTAACGGAGCTCTGCTCCTCATATCCGAGAAATCCACCTCATCTGATGCGACCGCAGTAATATCCTGATCATTCAAAAGCCGGTACTTATGCCCGTCGTTCCCATCGAACTGGATTCCGTTGTATTTGGCGAAACATACTCTATCGCCTACCTTGGCGAATGGTTCAGAAAACCCCGTCCTGGTGCGCTCCACCTCTTTCCATACGCCGTCAATCAGGCGCTCTGTGACAGTGACGGTATGCACCCATGCATCCGCCCCTGTGGCGACCAGAACCCCTGTAGCCTGCGCCAATTGATGTTTGGTCCGTTCAGTTTCCGGGATAATGATCCCCCCTGCCGTAACTTCCTCGATAATGTCCGGCATGACCACAACCCGGTCTCCTTTTGGCGATACTCCGGACATATTCCTTACTGGCTCAATCTTCGTCATCTTTCTCGTCCTCACTTGTGAAATACTCCCAATCTCCTTTCAAAATCTCTTCCAGCGTTTCCCAAACCCGCTCTCTTGCCTCAATCTCGACAAGATTTTCATGGGATCGGCTTGGCGAACCGGCAATTAGGCAGTCTGTTACTGGAGTTTCCCTGATTGCTGTCAGTTCTTCAACTATCAACTCATGCAATGCAACGGTAACAGGGTTTTCAACCCACTCTATTACCTGTTCAATCGTGGCCTTGGGATCGTTCATGCTACTTCCTTATTGCTACCTGACTCATCTATCTTTCTCTCTTCGATGGCCGCGTTTCTTGCATCAGAAATCTGCTTCGCTATCAGCTTCAATCTTGCCAGCTCCGGAGCATCTTCGGCAAGCCTTGCCTCTGCCATTAACTTGATCACCTGAGCTTCATTAACGGCAAGCTTCCCTTCCAGCTCGCGTGATCTTAGATCATGCCGCGACTGAGCCTCAAGAGTCCTGCGCTGCTCCTCTGCCCGCTTGATCTCGAACTCCGGATTCGGCTGCGGCGGAAACTTGTATGTCAGCCCGCCAGTTTGTTCGCCAGTCTCCTGGTTGACTTCCGGGACCAACGGGAATATCTCGTTTACATCAGGAATGTCCATTGCCTCAAGAAGCCGCTGCTCTACTTTTATCGGGTCATACCCAGGTGTTACCTGCGCTCGTTGCGCAACAGCCTGAGCCTTCATTGTTTTTTCCGTGTTAGAAAATGCATTCGGGTCCGCAGCAGGAATAAGGTCTTTTGGATCAGCCGAATAGTCAGATTTCAGCACTGACAAATCAGAATCCTGATATGCAAAATATTCTTCCATCTCAAGGTAGATGGCATTCAGTCGATACAGCTTTCGCAGTTCGCTTCTGAATGAACGGTAGATTCTCTTGAAAATCCCGTTGAAAACCTGAAGCCCCTGCTCAAGCATCGCGTTCATGTTATATGCTGGTGTGTTCTGCCCGACATTCTCTCCGGTCATCGCTTCGGTAACAGAGCCAACCCTCTCGGAATAACTGACCAACAGGCCAAGTAGCTGGAACAAAACTGATGATGGCTGGTTAATTGGCAGCGGAACCAGTGAATCCCTAAGTACGCCGCCTGAAACATTCACCCGCTTCCATTCATTCGGCTGGAACCTTACCTTCCCGCCTTTTATTCTAGCCCCCTTGCCGATAAATCCGACCGATCCATTCTGCAGCGTTCCTGAGTCTATCAATTGATTGATCAGCGTATTAACCGAATCATTCAGCGGACCAAGCAACGCGCCAAAACCAAGATCGTAGAACCCGCCATCCGGTGAAGGGATAAATGAATATTTGGTGTAATACTCTATCCCTTCTATCCGTAAAACCTTTGGCTTCTCTTCTGAAATTTTCGTTATTTCATCCTGCATTTCCCTGATTGTTGCTTCTGCAGCGCGTATCTGAGAAACATGCTCCGGAGATGGGCGCATACCTTCTTCTGGAGCCGGGATAGATGCGGCGAACTCCCGCATACGCTTTGTCAGTTCTTCGATTTTTACTGATTGCTCCGTGACAATATTGGCGAATCGAGGAACGATCCTTGCAAGCTTTTTTGTCGCCTTGTCAACAGTGACTACGTACGGTTCCTTATACCCGTCTCCATCAAGATCGAGATAACAGTGCTGCTCAAGGAAATCACGCGGTGTATCATCATCGGAAGGAGGTTGAACAGTCCCCTGTCTCTTGTCCGACTGTTCTGGTTCTGGATATGGAGCAGGGCCGTATTCATTCTCAATGAATATCCCCTTCAGTTCGCGTTCCCTGATTTCACGCTGGTATAACGGAATAATCTCTGTTTTCCTCTCACACTTTTCCAGAGATTTCGCGTAATAGTGAACAACCAGGGACTTTGGCAGCACAAGCGTTGACCTGTTGTGCCCATCATTTGAACTGTAATAGCTTTTTTTGAAAATACATCCGAGTATTGGCAAGGCGATAAATGCACGGTCCTGATGTTCTTCCCATTGTTCGTCCTGCTCAAGTAATTGATACGACATATGGGCCGATATTCTTGCGCCACGCGCTGCTTTTTGCCCGTCGTCTTTCCCCTGAACGCGGTATTTCACAATATCAGGAGCCTTGACAAGCGCAGGATAGGCCCGAGCGGCGAATTGCAGGCTGGCAATTGTCAACAGCG
This sequence comes from Zetaproteobacteria bacterium, assembly GCA_021545665.1. Next base: position 1,783 of record JAJRTX010000194.1, on the reverse strand, counting down.
GGAATTTGACATTGCTTGCCCCACGCCATGGCGTCGTTTTTTCCTGAACGATCTGTAATGCCAGATCAGTAGCTGTTCTCATCTTTGTTTCCCACGCCTGCCTTGACTGAAGATCAGTTTCGTAGGACTGAACAACGTGAGCCCCTATTACAGACAGGTCATTCTCGCTGAGCAATGTTGCTACATTCTTGCTATCAACAATTTCTTTAATACCAAGTTTCGTCTCAAGTTCCATTTTCTAGTATCCTGTTGTTGCGCACTGCCCAGTCTCTGCGTAGCTTTCATAAAAAGCCGTATCGTATGCCTCTTCTTCCTCTTCTTCAGGACTCATTGCCTCAAAAAACTGGTTTACAGTAAGGCCACAGTATGAAAATGCATCAAAATAATCATCATGAGCGCCACGCGGGCCGGAATTCGCAATGGTAAGCATCTCTGTGTGGAAATCATAAAACCATGAAGCAGCTTTATCGTACCGTATACTCCCAGCCTTGTGCATCGCCTGTATGGAAGACCCACGCATGGTCTTTGATTTAACCGGGGTCACTTTCATGATATTCAGATAGACATTCTGACGGATCATTTCACGTTCAAGCGATGGGTAGATCGCCTTGTCTATCTGCGATGTTTCAAATGTGAATATATTCGGCTTCCACATCTTCTGAGTCGCAATCAGTTCTGAAATTATCTCGTCTGCGTCCCATCTTCCGCGCTTCGCATCTACAACATGAAGAATCCCTGCAGAGTCAACGCCAACAACAACAATCGCCGTATAATCCGCTTTCTCGCGCTCGGAAATCGCGAAATCTGCTGCTGCAAAATATTCGAGCGTCGGGAGCAAAGCAATTCCGTCGCCATCACGGTCAAAATCGAAAAAATAATCCTTGTTGAAAAATACATTTTCGATTGCGACCGGGCAATTCAAATACTCCTGGGCATACCCCTCCGGGTCATTCTGTGCCTCATATCCTGCTCTTATCTTGAGCAGACGATTTTTAGGAAACTGTTCAGGCCACAGTATCTCGGAAAAATCATGATTGTGCGCTTCATACTTCAGTGTGTCCCACGTTGGGTCATTCAGCAGCCTCTGTAGCATTGAATCAAGGTGCAATATCGTACCAACAATCCTTACCCAGCAAGAATCTGATCCGCATGGAACCAGGGCGTTCATGAACCAGCGCCGAAACTTCTCACGCCGTTCAGAGTTCATTACGCATTCATCGTTCTCAAGATCATCACCGACGATCAGATCAGGACGCATGTTCTTCCACTTGAGCCCGCGTACTTTCTGCTCAGACCCTTTTGCCTGAATCCTGAACGTGTGCCCGTCAAACAACCTGCAGATTATGTTCGTCTCCGTTGCCTTTACCAGTTCGACAACACCAAACGCTTCCCTCAGCGTTTCGTTTTCCTCAAGCTCCGTCTTTATGTCACCAAGAAATTCAGCAGCCTGCCCCTCAGTATCAGAAACCAGCAGGCAGAATCGCTTTACCCTGAACAACATCATCGCAAGAATGTAACTGTGCGTGATGGCGGTCGATTTCGCCGAAGATCGGGGCGCTGCAATCGCTACCTTCGGCTCGTCAGAAGTGCATAACTCCCACATCTCAAGATGAAACGGCGGTACCGGCTTCGGTTTGTCAAACCTTACCGCCAACAAACCAGTGACAAACCCTTTGATTGTCTCTGCCGGCGAATCCCCCATGTGGCGGGAGGCGATTGTGGGGGGAGCAGTCTCTGGAAACATTACCCAATCTTCCTCGCAGCCTTCGTCCACTGATTGTTC
>JAJRTX010000193.1 GCA_021545665.1 Zetaproteobacteria bacterium | reverse complement strand
GATAATGATCTGATAGCACTTGAGGAAGATCCGTCAAATAATGACATCATGGGCAGCATCTTCCGCACCATTCATACAATCAAAGGGACTTGTGGTTTTCTGGGTTTTGGGAAACTTGAGAAGGTTTCACATGTCGGAGAAAATCTGCTGAGTAAATTACGAGGTGGAGAACTTCAGCTCACAGATGAGCGGACAACTGCGCTACTGAAAATGGTTGATGCAATTCGCCAGATGCTCGCGCTTATTGAGGAATCACACACTGATGGCGAAGAAGAGTATGCGGATTTAATAGAACTTCTTACCAGATTGCAAAAAGATGATGGTGAGGCAGAGCAAGGTGATGCTTCTATAGTAGATCAGAGTGGACCCCCCGAATTATCTGAAGAAGATGAAGTTAAAGTCAAACCAATCGGGGAAATGCTTCTTGAGTCAGGCGCAGTAGATTCGACGCAGCTGGCAGGTGCTATTAAACAGCAGTTGGACGGAGATCGGAGGCCTGTTGGTGAGATCCTTGTGGCTCATGGTAAAGTCAAAGATGAAGTTGTTACCAAGGCGGTGGTTAAGCAACGTGAGGCTAAGGCCAGGGCACCTATTGCTTCACTTAATACCATCCGGGTTGATATTCATTTACTGGATCAACTGATGAATTTGGTAGGTGAGCTGGTATTAACACGCAATCAGGTACTGCAATTTGGTGATTTTCTCGATAACCCGGTGTTTTCCACAACTTCTCAGCGCCTGAGTCAGGTGACTTCGGAGTTGCAAGAGATGGTGATGCAAACCCGGATGCAGCCCATTGGTAGCGTCTGGAGTAAATTCCCGCGCGTAGTAAGAGATCTCTCACATGGATGTGGTAAGCAGATTCGCCTGGACATGGAAGGCAAGGAAACTGAACTCGATAAATCATTGATTGAAGCCATCAAAGATCCATTGACCCATCTGGTGCGTAATTCGGTGGATCATGGAATAGAAATGCCTGATATACGTGTGGCCAATGGCAAACCGGCGGAAGGCGTGTTGACCTTGCGCGCTTTTCATGAAGGCGGTCAGGTTAATATTGAGATTTGTGATGATGGTGCCGGTATTGATCCGGAGAAGTTAAAAAAGAAGGCGCTGGAAAAAGGGCTGATCAGCGAAGAGCAGGGTGACAGGATGAGTGAGAAAGAGACTCTGCATCTGATTTTCCAGGCCGGGTTTTCAACAGCTCAGAAGGTTACCAATATCTCCGGTCGTGGCGTCGGCATGGATGTGGTTAGAACCAATATTGAGAAGCTGGGCGGAGTTGTTGAAATTTTCAGCAAGCTGGGCGAAGGCTCTACCATGCGGATTAAGATTCCCTTAACACTGGCGATCATTCCGGCGCTTATCGTAACCTGTGCGGGAGATCGCTACGCCATACCTCAGATCAACCTGATGGAACTGGTGATGCTGGAGGGTGAGCAGGTTAGTTCAGGTATTGAGAAAGTTCACGGCGTACCTGTCTACAGGCTACGTGGCAATCTGTTGCCACTGCTCTATTTGAGCCAGGAATTATGGAATATAGGGCCTGCTGAGGATGAAGAGGTTCCCGATCATATCAATATTGTTGTTTTGAAGGCTGGTGATTTGCAGTTCGGGTTAATCGTGGATGAAGTCAATGATACGCAGGAAATCGTTGTCAAACCACTCAGTAAACAGTTAAAGGGAATCAGCAGTCTGGCCGGCGCAACCATCATGGGGGATGGCCGTATAGCGATGATTCTGGATGTTTTTGGTCTTGCCAATCATGCTGAACTGGCAGCTGAGGCAACAAGCCAGGATGATGAGCATGAGGTAGGCGTTAATGATAAATCAGGGAAAGTATCATTGGTCCTGATGCGCAACCCAGATGGTGGGCGCATGGCTGTACCTCTTTCAGAGGTGACACGGCTGGAGGAAATCCAGAAATCTTCAATTGAGAAAGTGGGTAATGATCAGGTTGTCCGTTACCGGGAACAGATTATGCCGCTTATTGATCTTTACACGATTCTGCCTGAAAGACGAGGTCCGAAACGCCTTGCTGCCGATTCCGAATCATGTGAAGCAGAAAGCGGCAGCGTCATCCAGGTTGTTGTCTGCACAAAAAATAACAAAGCCATGGGGCTTGTCGTCGATCAGATCATTGATGTGGCTGATGAAGTTGTTGAAATTTCAGGAGAGTCCAGTCGCGAGGGCGTTTCTGCCACTGCAGTGATTCAGGACCGAGTGACCGAGTTTTTGGATATTGATGAGGTGATTGGTATGAGTAAGGCCAAGCCAAGGCGTTATGCCAAGTCAAAAGTAAGTGAGGAGGTATAGCCATGCAACTGTGTACATTTAAGCTCGCGAATGACTTCTTTGGTGTGGATGTGGCAAAGGTTCAGGAAGTTATCCGCCATCAGGATATGACAAGGATTCCTCTGGCTAATCAGGAAATTCGTGGCCTTATCAATCTACGAGGCCAAATCGTTACAGCAGTCGACCTGCGCATGTTGCTTGAGATGGGAGCATTCTCATCTGAGGATGAGCCAATGAATATTATAGTCCGGGATGAAGACGGTGCGGTCAGTTTACAAGTGGACGAAATCGGCGATGTTCTGGAAGTCAACAATGCCGCGTTTGAACGTCCCCCGGAAACATTAAAAGGGGTTGCGCGAAAACTGATCAAGGGCGCTTATAAACTGGAAGGCCGATTGTTGTTGGAGCTCGACGCAGTCAAATCAGTTGCACAAATTCTGGAAAAGAATCCAACCAAAGAATAATTACAGGTAGAGAAAGACACAGGCTATGCGGTTCAATAGGCCTGAAACGGGTTAATAATTATTAGAAGTGGAAGAAACGGGGATAGTGAAAAAAATGACATGTATTATAAATCCAATGAAAAACACTGGGAACAGGAGAGAAAAATGAAACACATTACAAACTTTATTGGCAATCTGGGCATTAATACGAAGCTCAGCATGATTATGGGGCTGCCACTGCTCGGCATGCTGGTCCTGGCTGTTATGGTAAGTACTTCAAACTGGAGTCAGGTGAATCGCCTGGAATTGCTCGAACGTTCGGTTGCTCTGAATGTACACATAGGCAATCTGGTGCATGAGATGCAGAAAGAACGCGGTGCCAGCGCCGGTTTCCTTGGCAGCAAAGGCGCCAAGTTTGGCAGCATTTTGCAGGGCCAGCGCGCAGAGACTGATCGGGCTTTAAGCGACCTCAAAGACTTGCTAAAGGATTTTGATATGGCCGCCCTGACTGATGAAGGGGCGGAATCGATCAAGATCTATATGCGCGATTTGGGAAATATAGGCAACAAACGCTCCCAGGTGGATGGTTTTACTATTTCGGTAGGGGAGCAGGTGGCCTGGTATACCGGAATGAACAAAAAAGGACTGCATGTGGTTGCTGAGGGGATACATTCCGCTTATGACCCGAAACTGACGGTTAGTGCTGATCTGACCATGATGGTTGCCAGCTATTATGCTTTCCTTGAGATGAAGGAGCGTTCTGGTGTTGAGAGGGCAGTATTTGCCGGTGTGTTTGCTGCAGATAAGATGGAGCGGAAAAAACGGGATAAGTTGATGACGTTAATCAGCGAGCAAAAAGTATATGAAGATATGTTCCTGAATACGGCGGAAGACGGCTATATTGAGTATTACCGGGAAAGCATGGGCACGCCAGACATGGTAGCTGCTGTGGCAGGTGTACAAGAAATGCGTGAGGCTGGCTTTGCTCAGAATAGCGGTTTTGGCGTTGATTCAGAGCACTGGTTCAAAACTATAAGTAAAAAGATCGGTGGTCTGCATGCGGCAGAGTTAAAACTTACTGCCGACCTGCTTGATGAATCAGGTGAAATGTCCTCGAAAGCCTCAGCTGCGTTCTGGGAAATTATCACCATCATCAGCATCCTGGTGGTATTGATTCTCCTGCTTGGGATCATTACCAGCCGAGGTATTACCAGCTCACTCAAGCAGACGATGCATGTGCTGCAGGCTCTGTCCGAGGGCGACTTGACTCAACGTGTTACAGAGCAGTCCAAAGATGAGGTCGGACGTATGAACGCGTATTTATCTCAGGCACTGGATAATTTACAGGCGACGATCACTGCTATATCTGGCAACTCACAGACGTTGAGCGGTGCTGCTGAAGAACTGACATCCGTCAGTCAGCAGATGGGCGCAAATGCTGAGGAGACATCCGCTCAGGCAGGTGTGGTTGCAGGAGCCTCAGAAACCATTAGCAGTAATGTGCAGACAGTGGCTAGTGGCATTGAGGAATTAAGTGCGACAACAAGTGAAATTGCTGGCAATGCATCACAAGCTGCCAAGATTGCATTGTCTGCTGTGGAAACAGCGGATGCAGCCAATGAAACGGTGACCAAGCTCAATGTGAGTAGCACCGAGATTGGCGAAATTATCAATTCAATCACTTCAATCGCACAGCAGACGAAACTGTTAGCTCTTAATGCCACCATTGAAGCGGCTCGTGCCGGAGAAGCGGGCAAGGGCTTTGCTGTGGTGGCCAATGAAGTGAAAGACCTGGCCATGGAGACGGGCAAAGCCTCCGATGATATTGCCCAGAAGATTGAAGTGATTCAGTCTGACACCACAGAGGCGGTGCAGGCCATCAGTAAGATCAATGAAGTTATTGCGCAGATCAATGAATTCCAGAGTACCATTGCCAGTGCAGTGGAAGAGCAGAGCGCAACCGCTGGAGAGATTTCCAGGAATGTGGCTGATGTAGCTCAGGGGAGTGGCGAAATATCCCAGAATATCTCCGGTGTAGCTGAAGCTGCACAGAGTACATCGACAGGTGCCAATGATACTTTGCAGGCGTCCTCTGAACTATCCCGCATGGCTGCAGAACTGCAACAGCATGTGGCTAAGTTCAAATTTGGATGAGTGTTGCAGAACCGGAGCGATTCCGGGATCTGGCTTGGGGTGGATGATATCATGTGCTTCATATACATACTGTGGGAAACGAAGAAAAACATAAATAAAGTGGAGTGGGGACAGTTATGAGAGCTCTGGTAGTTGATGATTCAAAAGCAATGAGAATGATTATTGGGCGAATAGTAAAAGGCCTGGGTTATGAGGTTGTCGAGGCCTGTCACGGCCTGGATGCTTTGGAACGTCTAAAAGACAGTGGCACGTTTGAGATTGCCTTGGTAGACTGGAATATGCCTGAAATGAATGGGCATGAATTTATTTGTGCAGTTCGGGCCGATGCTACTTATAACGACATGTTACTGGTAATGGTGACTACTGAAGCTGAAATGTCGCAGGTGGTTAAGGCATTAGAAGCTGGGGCGAATGAGTATATTATGAAGCCATTCACCAAGGAAATGATCCAAGAGAAGCTACAATTGCTCGGTTTGAATTGAGTAAGCTATTGTGATTAGAGTTCTTATTGTTGATGACTCGGTGGTGATCCGAAGAATGGTCGGTGATGTGCTTGCCAATGATCCGGAAATCGAGGTTGTCGGTGTGGCTGCCAATGGCAGCATTGCCCTTAGTAAAATAGATGCACTCAAGCCTGATCTGATTACCCTGGATATTGAAATGCCGGTGATGGATGGATTGCAGACTCTGAAAGAGCTCCGGAAGCTCCATTCTAACTTGAAAATTATCATGTTCAGTACACTTACTGAACGTGGTGCCAGAGCAAGTCTTGATGCGCTTTCCCTTGGGGCCAATGATTATGTTACCAAACCGGCCAATGTCGGCAGCGTGGCAGCAGCGCAAAAATGTCTGCGTGATGAGCTTGTGCCCAAGATTAAATGTTTTTTCCATCGTGGCCCGGTACAGCTTTCAAAGGTTTCCGCGCCGTCTCCGGCAAAGCCAGTTGTTGTATCTCCAGCAGCCAGGCCTGTAAGTGCCAGCCAGCGGGTGCAGCAAAGAATAGATGTTGTGGCTATTGGTATTTCAACAGGCGGACCCAATGCGCTCATGGAGATGATACCAACCCTGCCTAAGAACTTTCCGGTGCCGATAGTGATTGTACAGCATATGCCGGAAATGTTTACCAAGCTGCTGGCTGATCGGCTGAATGAGAAAGCGGCCATACAGGTCGGCGAGGCTTCAGCCGGAAATGAATTGCGACCGGGTTTTGCGCTGGTGGCTCCGGGAGGTTTTCATATGACTCTGGTACGTAAGGGTAATGTTGTGGAAACATCTCTGAATAAGGACGCTCCCGAGAATTCGTGTCGTCCAGCTGTGGATGTTCTGTTTCGTTCGGTTGCCAGTCTTTATGGCGCCAATACATTGGCGGTTGTAATGACCGGAATGGGGCAGGATGGGTTGCTTGGAGGTAAAAAAGTTAAAGAGGCTGGAGGTCAGGTTATTGCACAGGATGAAGAGAGTTGCGTGGTTTGGGGTATGCCAGGCGCTGTTGCTAAGGCAGGTTTGGCAGAGGAGTTAATCCCTCTGAATCGTTTGGGTGATGCAATTGTTCGCAGAGTGCACGTATAGGGAGAGTGTAAAGACAATGGTCAATGAACATGATTTCTCTTATATTCGCAAACTTGTGTATGATAACTCTGCTATCGTACTCGAAGCTGGTAAGGAATACCTGGTTGATTCTCGTATCAATCCGCTTGCCAGAGCAAGAGGGTTTTCTTCCCTTTCCGAATTTGTCAAAAAGCTTCAGCTGACCCCATATGGCCCTCTCCATTACGATGTGATTGAAGCAATGACCACCAACGAAACAAGCTTTTTTCGAGATATTCATCCGTTTGATGCTATGAAAATACAAGTCCTGCCTGAGATGGCAGAAAAACTGGCTATCAAAAAGCGTCTTAATATCTGGTCTGCAGCCTGTTCCAGTGGTCAGGAGCCATATTCTTTAGCTATGCTGATCAATGAGTACTTTGCTGCACAACCGGGTTGGACTGTGAGTATTACAGCCAGTGATATTTCAGAAGAGATGTTGAGTTATACAAAAAGAGGGCACTATACTCAGCTTGAAATTAACCGTGGACTCCCGGTGACAATGATGGTCAAGTATTTTGAAAATCATGGCTCGGTATGGAAGGCCAAGGACAATCTCAAAAGTATGTTTAATTTCCGCAAGCTTAACCTGTCCGAACCTTGGCCGATGATGGCAAAGATGGATATCATATTTTTGCGTAATGTGCTGATTTATTTCGATCAGGAAACTAAAAAAGGTATTCTGAAACAGGTGCGTAGACAAATGCATCCGGAAGGTTACCTGTTTCTCGGTTCAGCAGAGACCACTTTTAATCTGGATGACTCATTTGAAAGAAAATTAATTGGCAGGGCAGTTTGTTATCAACTGCGTGCATAAAGGAGAAGGCAATGCATTTTAAGGATGAAGATATAAATCGGATTATCACTGATATCTGGACATCTATACTGGGATTTGAGATTGAATATATTGAAGGTGGCGTTTTACTTCCGAAGGGAGAGAGGTCCATGGTAGGCTGCATTCAGATTACAGGTGAATGGCAGGGAGCAGTTACATTACTCTGCCCCGATTCGCTGGTGCGCAAGGCTACAGTCTCAATGTTTGAGATGTCCGAGGATGAAATTTCGGACGATGAAATGCAGGATGTACTGGGTGAACTTACCAATATGACAGCAGGAAATATCAACACTCTGTTGCCGCCAGGATGCTGCATTTCATTGCCTTCTGTAGCGGAAGGAATTGATTATAAGGTTACGATTCCAGGTGGTAAAGTCACCTGCCAGCTCAGTTTTTTATGTGAGGGCGAGCCGATGATAGCAACAATTATAGAGCGTGGTTAGTGGCCTGATGTAGTGCTTATTTAGAGACTGACAACACAAACGGAGAAGAATATGAAAATACTGATAGTAGATGACAGCAAAGCGATGCGTATGATTGTTGTACGCACCTTGCGTAAGGCTGGATATGGGAATCATGAAACCAAAGAGGCTGCTGATGGAAAATTGGGTCTGGATATTGTCCATGAATGGGCGCCGGATGTAATTATTTCAGACTGGAATATGCCGAATATGAATGGGCTGGAATTTTTACAGGCGTTAAAGGCAGAAAACTTCCCCGGCCTGTTTGGCTTTGTTACCACGGAAGGATCTCCAAAAATGCGAGAGGCAGCTATGGATGCTGGAGCAGAATTTCTGGTTACCAAACCGTTTACCGCACAATCTTTCCAGACTGAGCTCGGAACAATTCTGAATTGATTAGCTATAACCTGGCTGTTGCAGTAAGCGGAGGAGCTTCCGGGAAAGTCAGGGTTTTCGAGTTTCCCGCAGATGACAATGTAGCCGAGATGGATCAGCAACATTATTAATGAACGTATCCGCTATACAGAACACTATTTTTCCACTGAGGAAAAACACTTTGTGTGTCTCAATCATTCTGAAACTACAGTTCAAAAAGTGTACCGTGATTTTGAAAAGAAGATCGCGGATTGCAAACAGGGTTTTGCAAGTGGCTCACAGGCAACTGATAGGAAACAGAACCCATGATCCACTCTGCGGCATTACTTTTTGCAGATGTGCATCACAACACTGCGCTCAAAATACTTTTCTATAACACTAGATGGTCACATCTTTGTGGGCATATAGTGTTACAGACTCTATGGTGAATTGGGCAATATAGGAGTCGATAATGAATGATCATGCTAACAGGCGTAACTTTTCTCGTGTGGAGCCCCATATTGATGTGGAGGTTGATTGTGATGACAAGATAGTTTGCGGTCGACTAGCCGATGTAAGCTTGCGCGGCATACGGCTAGTCTGTGATGAGAAGCTGCCGCTACAGGCTGAAGGCATGGTAAAACTCCTTCTTGGTGAGGAAAAGAAGGATTCGGTATACATCAAGGCCAAAGGAAAAATTATACGCGCGGTTGAAGATGGAATTTGTATCGAGTTTATGGAAATTGATCTGGATAGTTTTGGGCACTTGCGTAATCTGGTACAACTGAACGCCAGTAATGTTCCTCGGGTCGAGAGTGAGTTCAAATCTCATTTAGGGCTGAAAAAACCTTTGGCCAAGTGATTCTCTATGGGAATTCTATGAATGGGACCTGTCGAAAAAGGACACGCCTAAGGAGATGCTGGTTTATTTCTGAGATATGCGATAATCGTATCATTCCACTGACAAGAGTAATTTCATGGTCAAGCAATCAAGTTTTGCTGAATTTGAGTATCAATCAAAGAAATGTCTGACACGCCGAGAGGTGTTTCTGAATGAAATGGAAGCAGTGATGCCATAGGTAGTTTTTATGGCAGTCATTGAGCCGCACTATCCAAAGCTGAGCAAAGTTGGTTGGCTACCGAAAGGACTGTCATGCATGCTCCACATTCATTGTATGCAATACTGGTTCAGCTATTCTGATCGTCAGATGGAAGTGCCTCAAGGTTCTCTTCTTCTATGCTGAGGCGAGCTTGTTTAGCCATGCTGTGCCGAACGCTGCCTAGCTTGACTTATGGGTATTTGAGTTGGTTTAGGTTAGGGCCGCTAATATGTGAATAATCTATTTGGTTGCGGTCAGGATAGCGCGAATGGGGGCTGGGTAACCTTCGATGGTGCGTTTTGGGTTGTTTGGATCGAGAAAGTCGGGCAGGGATTCGAATTTCATCCACTCGGTTGAGCGTTGCTCTTCGATGCTGGTGCGACTGATGTCAACTAAAGTAATTTTTTTGAAACTGGCACGTTTCAGCCATAGTTTCAGCATACCTACGCTGGGGATGAACCAGACATTCCGCATTTTACTGTAACGTTCTCTTGGCATCAGACAGCGTGCTTCATCACCTGCAATGATCAGTGTTTCAATGATCAGTTCGCCACCATCATTCAGCAGGCTTTTCAGCTCAATCAGGTGATCAATGGGTGATCTGCGATGATAAAGAATACCCATCGAGAAGATGCTGTCGAAACAGGCCAGATTTGTAGACATGTCTTCAATGCCGACCGGCAGGAGAAATGCAGGGGTTTCGGGCTGATAGCGTTTTACAGTAGCGAAATGCATTGAAAAAAGAGGTGTTGGGTCGATGCCGATGGCGAGCTTTGCACCTGCTCCCAACATGCGCCAGAGGTGGTAGCCAGAGCCGCAGCCGACATCCAGAACAGTGCGTCCGTCAAGTGGTGTAATAGCATCCTTCAATCGATCCCATTTCAGGTCGGAACGCCATTCGGTATCGATAAGAACGCCGAAGAGATCAAACGGCCCCTTGCGCCACGGATGCATCGCTTTCAGCGCCGCCCTGATTTCATTATGCGACATATCCGTATCGCCGGGTTTGCCGACTTGAATGGTTGATTGATTGAAGTTGCTTACAGAAGGGGAGATGTCTGGCAGCGCATCAAAACCGTTTTGCCAGCGGCTCAGATCACCATGTTTGAGGGTTTTTTCCCAGCCAAGTTCATGCAGAGCCATCAGTTCATCAGTTAATAATGCCAGCGGTGACTGGATCAAATGCTGGTGCAGCCGGGTTGTCTCAGCCTGTTTGTATACTCTCATTTTACAGCAATTATGGAAGCAAAATTAAAGCACTGGAACCAGGTGTTGGCGTTGGCAAAACCAGCCTGTTTCAAACGTGTATGATGAATACTCAGCGTTTCAGGGACAAGCACGTTTTCCAGTGCAGTGCGTTTGCGGCTGATTTCCAGCTGCGAATAACCCTGCACACGTTTATAGGCCTCATAGAGTTTGGTTTGGCGTCGGTTTTCCTCGTCATCTTCAAAACAGATTTTTTCTGATAAAACCAGCACGCCACCTGGCCGCAAGCCCCGCCGAATTTTTTGTAGCAGTGCCAGTCGTTCCTCTTTGGCAATGAATTGCATAACAAAATTCATCACCACGACTGAGGCATCGGTTATATCCGTATCCAGAATGTCAGCGCAGCATAGTTCAACAGGCGTATTGCCAGTTTCAGAAGCAAACTTTTCATGGCATCGATTGATCATGGCAGGGGAGTTGTCGACAGCAATAATCCGGCAGTCCGGTACACTAACACCACGCTGCATGGCCAGTGTGGCTGCGCCCAGAGAGCAGCCAAGATCGTACAACTGACTGCCTGGCTGCGCATACTGATGAGCGATGAGTTCAATCATCTGCAATGTATGTCCGTATCCCGGCACCGAGCGTTTGATCATATCCGAAAATACCGATGCCACCTTATCATTAAAGCAGAAAGGTGCGATATCATCCTGTGTATCAGCGAAAAGTGAATCCTTGTCTGTCATGCCCGAAGCCTGAAACAATAAAGCCGATAGGGAAACCATCAGCTTTATCAGTAATCATGGGGTGGAAGAAATCATACAAGAGCGTTGTTTGTTTCATATTAAGTCCGGCAGACTCCTAGGGATTATTATTTCTGGTAGCTATTTTATAGTAAATAATAACACCTAAAAAATATAATATCAGGAGAAAAATAAGTATTATAGCTGATTCAGTCAGGGCACTGCTCAAAGTTTCCTCTCTGATAAGTAATCCTACAAATAGCCCCCAGCTAATACCTGTTGCAATCCAAAAGAGTTTCAAGGATTTTCTAAAATAATATTTCAAATCATTGTTCTTCATTGGATAATGCTCCGCTAGCTTTATTCAGTAAAAATGTAACCTCACATGCTTCATCCCTCAACCAAAGGGATATTCAAATACATACGAGGCTATACACCATCATGACAGCAGAGACTATCTTCAAATAGGATTATGAAAAGCATCTTTATCACCTGAAATTCAAAGGATTACAGCCCAAGACTATTGATGCCTGGTCATGAGTTATTCGGCATATTGACAGGTATTTTAGAGTCCCCGATAGGGGATCCGTAAACCCCTCGCCTTTATGCGACGGATAGGTAGTTTTCCATGTTATGCAAGACTATAAGCGTGGCAGCCACACAGTATGGGATTGTAAATATCATGTAGTGTGGACGACGAAATATCGATACGAGATATTGGCAGGCGATGTTGGTCACCGCTGTCGAG
>JAJRTX010000192.1 GCA_021545665.1 Zetaproteobacteria bacterium | reverse complement strand
TCCTCCACTGGCGCTGCCAAAGCAGTTGGCAAGGTGTTGCCTGAATTAAACGGCAAACTGACTGGCATGGCATTTCGCGTGCCAACCTCTGATGTGTCTGTTGTTGATCTGACTGTTGAACTGGAGAAAGATGCTTCTTACGAAGAAATCTGTACCGCCATGAAAGCAGCCTCTGAAGGCGAAATGAAAGGCACGCTCGGTTACACAGATGAAAAAGTTGTATCCACTGATTTCCGTGGCGTAAGCAACTCATCCATCTTTGATGCAGGCGCCGGTATCGCACTGGATAGCACTTTTGTTAAACTGGTTACCTGGTATGACAACGAATACGGCTATACCTGCAATATGATGAATCTGGTTCGTCACGTAGCATAATATAGTGTCAGATGTGAGGGGTAAGGAAAAATAGTCTTCACCCCCTCACTCCTGTCGCCTCACCCTCAACATTTCACAGGAGAAAACCATGTCTGTAATTAAAATGACTGATCTTGATCTGGCTGGCAAACGCGTACTGATTCGTCAAGATCTGAATGTGCCGCTTGCTGATGGCAAAGTGAGCAGTGATAAACGTATCCGCGCTTCCCTGCCAACCATTGAACACTGTGTAAAAGCAGGTGCCAAAGTGATGATTATGTCACATCTGGGTCGCCCGACTGAAGGTTTGCCGGAAGATCAGTTCTCTCTGGCACCTGTGGCAGCACACATGTCCGACCTGCTGGGTCAGAGTGTCAAGCTGGTCACAGAATATCTGAATACAGATATAGATGTAGCTGACGGCGAAGTGGTATTGCTGGAAAATGTTCGCTTCAATGTCGGTGAAAAGAAAAATCAGGAGGGCCTTTCCAAACAGTATGCCGCCCTCTGTGATATCTATGTTATGGATGCCTTCGGCACGGCCCACCGCGCCCAGGCCTCCACCCACGGTGCTGGCACCTATGCGCCTGTAGCCTGTGCTGGCCCGCTGCTGGCAGGAGAGCTCGAAGCGCTCGGCAAGGCACTGGATAATCCAGCCCGCCCGATGGTTGCCATTGTTGGTGGTTCCAAGGTTTCCACCAAACTGACTGTACTTGAATCACTCTCCACCATTGTCGACCAACTGGTTGTCGGTGGTGGCATCGCCAACACCTTCATCGCAGCGGCTGGCCTGCCGGTTGGCAAGTCTTTGTATGAAGCTGATCTGGTTGACACCTGCAAAAAACTGACTGCGGATGCACTGGCACGCGGCGGCAGCATTCCTGTTCCGACAGATGTGGTTTGCGCCAAGGAATTCTCCCCTGACGCTGAAGCAACGCTAAAAAATGCTGCTGAAACACTCGATGACGACATGATCTTTGATATCGGCCCTGATTCATGTGCTGAACTGGCTGAAATCCTTAAGAATGCCGGAACTATTGTCTGGAACGGCCCTGTCGGCGTGTTTGAATTTGATCAGTTTGGCGAAGGCACCAAAGCGATTTCGCTGGCTATTGCCGAATCTAAAGCGTTCTCTATTGCCGGTGGTGGTGACACTCTGGCCGCAGTCGACAAATATGGCATCTCTGACAAGGTTTCTTATATCTCAACTGGTGGTGGCGCATTCCTCGAATTTCTGGAAGGCAAGAAACTGCCTGCGGTTGAAATGTTAGAGGAGCGTGCGGCCTAAGTGATTGAATTTCGTAGAACTAAAATAGTAGCAACACTGGGGCCTTCTTCAGAGTCTCCGAAGGTGTTGAAAAAACTTATTGCTGCCGGTGTCAATGTGGTTCGCCTGAACTTTTCCCACGGCACGGCTGAAGAACACCGTAAACGTGCAGAAAATGTCCGTAAAGTAGCGGCCAAACAAGGCGTATGCGTGGGTATTCTGGCTGATATGCAGGGACCAAAGATTCGCGTCGGTAAGTTCCAGACTGGAAAAACTATGCTCGAGCCCGGACAGAAATTTATTATCGATGGCACTCTGGGACTTGATGACGGCAACGATGAACGCGTTGGCATCACCTATAAAGAACTGGTCGGCGATGTCGCACCCGGTGCTCGCCTGCTGCTCAACGACGGCTTGATTGTGATGGATGTCGATGATGTGGTCGGCCAGGAAATTCGCTGCACAGTCATTGTCGGAGGCGTGCTCTCCAACAACAAGGGCATTAACCGTGCCGGTGGTGGCCTCTCCGCTGCCGCACTGACCGAAAAAGATAAGATAGATATCAAAACCGCCTGTGCTATTGGTATCGATTATATTGCTATCTCTTTCCCCCGTGATGGCGCAGATATTGACTATGCCCGCACACTGGTTCAGGCGGAGGGTAGCAATGCCGGCATTATAGCCAAGGTGGAACGCGCAGAGGCAGTGGATAATCTTGATTCCATTCTGAAAGCTTCCGATGCGGTCATGGTAGCGCGCGGTGACCTCGGTGTGGAAATTGGTGATGCAGCTGTACCACCTGTGCAAAAACGCATTTTGCGCAAGGCATCGGATTACAACTGTCCGGTGATTGTCGCCACGCAGATGATGGAATCGATGTGTGAAAATCCGATCCCGACACGAGCCGAAGTCAATGATGTAGCCAATGCTGTGATTGATGGCACCGATGCAATTATGCTGTCCGGCGAAACTGCTGCGGGTAAATATCCCGTCGAGGCAGTTGAAGCAATGCATCGCACCTGTATCGAAACCGAGAAACAGAAGGTTCTGCCCGCCTCATCAACGCGTAATCCACATTTTCCACCACATTCTGTTGATGAGTGTATTGCCAGTCAGGCGATGGAAATATCGAATCTCATGCCCATCAAGGCTATTGCTGCGTTCACCCAGAGTGGCAATACAGTATTGTATATGTCGCGCCACCTGTCACATGTGCCCATTTATGCACTTACACATGTGTCTGAGACAGCCGGACGGGTGACACTGTTCAGGAATGTTGTCCCCAAACCTGTTTCCGGCGATTATGACGAAACCGATGCCCCCAAGGCAACTCGCGAAGCGCTGTCTGTGATGCTCTATGATAAGTTGGTTGGGCATGAAGATATGGTGCTGATGACACTGGGAACACCGATGGGTAAATCAGGTGGAACGAACACCATGAAAATCGTGCATGTTGGCGACACCCTGGAACATACAGGAAATTAATTTAGCGGCTCGCCAGAGCCAAAAAGCAACGGGCCAAGGCCCTTTAACAAGGAGGAAAAAATGGCACTCATTTCAATGCGACAACTGCTGGATCACGCGGCTGAAAATGGCTACGGCATGCCGGCATTCAATGTAAATAATATGGAGCAGGTGCATGCAATCATGCAGGCTGCCGATGAAACCAATTCACCAGTTATTTTGCAGGGTTCCGCCGGCGCACGCGGTTATGCCGGCGAATCATTCCTGCGCCACCTTATTGCAGCAGCGATTGAGCAGTACCCGCATATCCCCGTCTGCATGCATCAGGATCATGGTTCCGAGCCGGCAGTATGCCTGCGCTCCATCCAGTCCGGATTTTCATCCGTGATGATGGACGGCTCGTTAATGGCAGATGCCAAAACTCCGTCTTCTTATGAGTATAATGTTGAAGTCACTAAAAAAGTTTGCGACATGGCACACGCCGGCGGCGTTTCCGTAGAAGGCGAACTGGGCTGCCTGGGTTCTCTGGAAACCGGCATGATGGGCGAGGAAGACGGCCATGGCGCTGAAGGCAAGCTGGATATGGATATGCTGCTGACCGATCCTGATGAAGCTGCTGATTTCGTAGAAAAAACCGGCGTAGATGCACTGGCCATCGCTATCGGCACATCGCACGGCGCTTACAAGTTCACCAAGCCACCAACAGGCGCTGTATTGCGCATCGACCGCATCAAGGAAATCCATGAAAAACTGCCAAACACACATCTGGTCATGCATGGTTCTTCATCCGTTCCACAGAACTGGCTGGCCACCATCAATGAATACGGCGGCAACATGGGCGAAACTTATGGTGTTCCCGTTGAAGAGATTGTTGAAGGCATCAAATATGGCGTAGCCAAGGTCAATATCGATACCGATCTGCGCATGGCTTCCACCGGCGCTGTTCGCAAGTTCCTGCATGAGAATCCAGCCAACTTCGATCCGCGCAAATTCCTCAAGGCTGCTACAGCGGCCATGAAGGGCATCTGCGTAGCTCGCTACGAAGCTTTCGGCGCTGCCGGCAACGCTTCCAAAATCACAGCAAAATCACTGGAAAGCATGATCAGCTTCTACAAATAGGTTGTTCATCTTCACAAAAAAAGGGCGGGCCACAGGCTCGCCCTTTTTTATGCCTGCCCTGCACCACCGTCTCTTTTTCTGTATGATCGACTCCGGACGGGCAGGAAATATCACCATATAATCAAGTTGAGCCGGAGACAGCTTCCTGCACCTGTTGCATAATTGCATCGGCTGTGGCGGTATCAATTCCCGCCGCATCAGCCACTTTGAGCATATCCGAACTGGTAATATCTTTGCCCTTGCCTGCCACATCAGTCGTATGCTCGCCGCCCGGCCCGGTCGAACGGGTTAAATTGTATGCAGACGCCAGCATCAGCAACTGTTTCAATAAAATTGCACCTGCATTTTCAAAATGTTTGATTGTAGAAACAGGCAAGCCCGACTTTTCCGCCAATGTTGTGCGTTTCCAGCCTTTAAGGTGTAGTCATGCATACTTCACATCGGCAGATAGTCGCGCCTGAATGTCATCGGATGAAATAGCTGGGCAATGGCGAGGGCATTCATTGGCCTCAATGAGTATGTAACGCCCAGATTGTTTTTTCGACCAAAAAACAGGTTTGCAACACCAGGGTTGATTTTAACGGGAGAAATTTGAACACCATGGAGGTGTACAATGAATATAACATTCCCCCGCATCCCTGATTTTATTGCAACTGCTTTCATCCTCGCACTGGGTATCGCTATTATGTTCATAGCCATCCCTGCACAGGCCGGGGTGTCATTACATTTGGGCTATGGATATAGCTACCCGTATTATGGACACAACTACTCCGGACATTACGGTTATGGCCGCCATAATTATCCTTACAGACACCACTATGGCGGATACGGTTACTATTCCCCCTACTCATCTTACAATGACTATTCATCAAGGCCGACTTATCGGGATCGTGGTGGCAAGAGCATTGATGCCACAGCCAATGGCTGGTCTTTGCTCGCCAACAATCAGGCCAGTGCAGCGCTATACGACTTTGGCAGACAAGCTGAGTCCAGTCCATCCAAAGGCAATCCAAAGATAGGTTACGCCCTGGCTTCCGCCGACCTTGGCCAGCTGGATAAAGGAGTCTGGGCCATGCGCCGTGCCCTGAGAAACGATCCGGGTTCGCTGCATTATGTGGCGCTTGACCAGAATCTGGATAGCAAGGTCAAACAGATCATTCAGAAGTATGAGAAAAAGCTGGCATATTCAAGCAGAGATGCAGATGCAGCTTTTATGTTGGCATCACTGCACTATTTACGGCGCGATATCAAAGCGGCTCACAACAATATCGATCAGGCCATGTTGGCTCGTCATGTCAATACCAGCACAAAAAACCTGAGAACCCTGATTGATAAAGAGACAGAAGAATGAGACAACTTCTCAATAGTGATTTAAGCTGACGGCATATGCGCAAAGAACCTGGCCCTAATCCGGCTTACTCATGAATACTGCTACGCCCTCGCTGGTTCATGTTTCAAACAGACTTCTCGATTTCAAATGACTGAAAGCGAAAGAATTGTTTACATGGAGAATGAAAATTCTCTTCAGGATTTACAGCAATCTATCCTGTTCGAGGATTCACGATTTCTGATCCTCAACAAACCCTCCGGCATGGCTGTGCATGGTGGCAGCGGAGTCAGTTATGGCGTCATTGAAGGCCTGCGCGCCCTGCGTCCTGATGCCCCCTATCTGGAGCTCGCCCATCGTCTCGACCGCGACACCTCCGGTTGTCTGGTCATCGCCAAGCGTCGCAGCGCCCTGCGCGCCTTTCACAAGCAACAACAGGAGGGCCGCGTAAACAAGTTCTATGTGGCTCTGGTCAAAGGCCAGTGGAAAGGTGGTACTCGAAAAATAAAAGCCCCATTGCTAAGAAAAAAACTCAAATCCGGCGAACGAATTGTTCGCGTCGACCCGGAGGGAAAGCATGCAATCTCATCCTTTGCACCTGTAAAGCGGTTCAAACAGGCAACCCTGATGCGCATAAAACTGATCACCGGACGCACCCACCAGATTCGGGTTCATGCCCAATATAGCGGTCATCCCGTTGCAGGTGATCTAAAATATGGTCATGAGTTATTTAACCATGAAATATCCGAACTTGGCCTGCAAAGACTCTATCTACATGCCGAATCGATCCATTTCACCCTGCCCGATGTAGATATATACAATATCCACACCCCTCTGGATTCAAACCTTGAGCTGCTATTAACAAGGTTAGAGAAACTCTAATCAAATGAAAAGCAGGTCTGAAATAAATGCGTTAAACCTGGAGCCTGTCGGACTATGGCGAAATCTACTGCACAGTAGGAAAGGCGGCCCGGAACAGACAAGCCTTTATAATCGAGGACATTTGGCATGCCCCCAACTGCAGGCCTCAGATCATCTCCTTTTCATCAACCTGGTAAAGTAAGGCCGCACCCGCAGCAAACAGCAGCACAATCACCAGAATCGAAAAACGGGCACTGCCGGAAACTATGCTGGCCATGCCCATCATGGCAGGTCCTAAAACGGCTGCAAACTTGCCCAGCATATTGAAAAAACCAAAAAACTCGGCGGCCTGATGTTTGGGGATCATGCGCGCATACATCGAACGGGATAGCGCCTGCACACCTCCCATCACTAAGCCGATTACAGCAGCAAGCCAGTAGAAATCCTGCTCGTGCTGCATGGTCGAACTCCAGATGCAAACAGCTGCGTAAGCACCTATGCAGATCAGCAGCACACTCTTGGCATGCCAGTGCTCTCCCAACCAGCCCACAGCCAGAGCTGAAGGAAAAGCAATAAATTGAGTCATCAATAATGCGGTAATCAATACACCCGAATCAAAACCAAGTGACAAACCGTAATCAACAGCCATGCGCGCCACTGTAT
Source organism: Zetaproteobacteria bacterium (assembly GCA_021545665.1). Next base: position 6,848 of record JAJRTX010000192.1, on the reverse strand, counting down.
TGACACCATCAATATAAAGAAAATAGGCCAGCAGAAATAACCACACTTGTTTCAGACTGCGTAAATGATGAAAAGTGTCGGCAAGCTGCCGAAAACCATCTTTAGCTGCTGTCATCCAGTGGGCATAATCTGCTTCCCTATCCTCATGTACAAATTTAACCAGAGGCAATGTAAATACGATCCACCAGATCGCCACCAGCAAGAATGACCAGCGTACTGCTTCTGCTTTGTCCGCCAGAAAAAACCAGTCTGGATGTAATGTCATCAGTACATTGCCAGCAAACAGCAAACCGCCGCCAATATAACCCAGTGCATAACCCAGTGATGAAACCCGATGCAGGTGTTTTCGTTTCGTCACATCCACAATCAGCGCATCATAAAAGATATTTGCCCCGGAAAACCCAATGGCCCCAGACACGTACACGGCCACTGCAAACAGCCACTGTCCCTGCCCGACCAGGAATAATGCAGCCGTCATCAGTGCCCCCATGGCTGTAAAACTGAGCAGCATACGCTTTTTTAATCCACCTTTATCCGCCATGGCGCCCAATACCGGAGCAAGCAGTGCAATAACCAGTCCGGAACCGGCATTGGCTAGCCCCAGCCAGAAGGTGGATTCATTAGCCGACAGATCAGTAGCCCAGAACTGTTTGAAAAAAACAGGGAAGAAGCCAGCCATAACCGTCGTGGCATAAGCAGAATTGGCCCAGTCATACACAGCCCATGAATAAATTATACGACGATTGTTTTTTGTCATGTCAGGAAATTAAAGTTTTTAACCGTCTTTGGCGAGAACGAATAAAATCAAAGCATTATGAAACGGGTCATTGGAACTTTGCTTGCGGTTTCTTGATGCCAACGGCGCAAGCCGGCGTTAGACTAGCCTCTAAAATCAGCAGACTCCGGAGGTTAAAGGCATGGAAATCATTTCACTAAGCGGGCTTATACTTATCATCTCGATTTGTATCATTGCTTTCCTCATGGGTTACTTCATCAGTGGAGGGCGCGAAGATAATAAACGGCTTGAGAAGGAGTTGGAAGAGAGTAAAAATGAGCTCAAGAATTACCGTTCTGAAGTCACCAGCCATTTTCAGGAAACTGCTCACAAGGTCAATGCATTGACTGAAAATTACCGTGAGGTCTATGAACATCTGGCCCAGGGAGCTCAAAACCTGTGTGACAAGAGTAATGCTCCGGAACTGATAAATGAATTGAATCGTAACCCGATGCTGGGTGGCGAAACCATTCAGAACCCTGAAGTTGGACATAAAACAATTTCAACTGAAACAGATATAAACAATGAACCAGCTCAGGATTCAGAAGCGGGAACAGTCGATAAGAATCCGGATGACACGGCGGATGTTACTTCTGCCGTAGACCAGACCAAATCCACTGGAATAGAAACAAATCAAAATGAGGATATGACTGAAAGCGCTGAAGTTGAAGAGAATAACAGGGGAGACAACACGAATTTTGAAGAAAAACCAAAGACTGAACCTATCGTTGCGCCTGAAGAACGTATTGAAGATAGTCAACAACCTCCCGAACCAAAATCAACACCCTGAGCTTCATTCTTCCTATGGTGACAGGAATGCCTGCTAGACCGGAAGAACGCTCAACCCTAGCCTGCCTACATGCTTGATAGTCCTTTTAAAGATGAAAACCCGGGTATTGATGTGGCTCTGGATGCAACGCTGGAAGTAATCAAATCCTGCTTGCCCAGTATTTCAAGAAGAAATATGCCTATGGACAGAAGTACGGGCGCTCTGATCCACCCTATCAAGCAGTTCTATAGAAACTAATCTTGCAAAACTATTCCCGTAATATTCCCCGCCTGCTAGGCCCTGTTATCGCAATCCTGTGCGCAACCCTGATTAAAGTTCCAGAATATGCTGCAGCTCCTGCCATGCTGGGTATTGCACTGTGGATGGCCATCTGGTGGATATCCGAATGTGTGCCGCTGGCGCTCACTGCCCTGATCCCGCTGATCTGTTTCCCATTATTCGGCATTGCCACAGGTAGAGAAATTGCCCCCAGATATGTGAATTCTATTATCTTTCTTTTCCTTGGTGGTTTTCTGATTGCCCAGGCCATGGAGAACACCAGTCTGCATAAACGCATCGCACTGAATATGCTGGCCAGACTGCATGCCAGCCCACTACAGCTGGCGCTGGGTTTTTCCATCACCACAGCCTTTCTGTCCATGTGGATTTCCAACACCGCCACGACCATGTTAATGGTCACCATCGCCCTGCCAATGCTGCACCGCTTGATGGGTGAACACGGGGCTGAAACCATTGCTCCGATGGCAGTCAGCTTCCTGCTGATTATCGCCTATTCAGCCAATATCGGCGGCATGGGTACACCGGTTGGCACCGCGCCAAATCTGGTCTTTCTGGAAAACATGCGTATTGCCGCCCCTGACGCTGTGCCCTCCTTTCTTGAATGGATGATGGTAGGTGTTCCCATGGTGATCGCAGGTCTGATTGTGCTGTTCGCCGTGCTGGGTCCGGGACTGGCCAGGCTGCCGTGGAAAAATTCAGATGGCTCAGCTCTGAACAAATCGCTGAACGAACTCGGTCCCATGCGGCGGGAGGAGAAACTTGTTGGCTGGGTGCTTGGGTTCACGGCCCTGTTATGGATGAGCCGGAAAGGCATTCATGCCGAGAGCTTCGACATTCCCGGCTGGGCTACCCTACTACCCTACAAGGGCGTAGATGACGGCACTGTGGCTATTCTGATGGCTGGATTGCTGTTTCTTTTCCGTACTGAAAGCAATAAAACTATCCTGAATACAGCATCATTCAGAAAGCTGCCATGGGATATTGTGTTACTGCTCGGCGGCGGCTTCGCACTGGCCTATGGCATGCAGCATTCGGGGCTGTCCAACTGGATTGGCGCCCAACTGGAATTCCTCAAGGCAGTGCCTCTACCTGTGATGATGCTTGGCATTGCCCTGACCATCACCTTCCTGACCGAAATCACCAGCAATACCGCCACCACGCAGGTGATGCTACCGATTCTTGCCGCTGCAACCCTGGCTAATGCGCTTGATCCGATGTATATCCTGCTCGTTGCCACGCTTTCTGCTTCCTGCGCCTTTATGTTGCCGGTGGCCACGCCTCCCAATGCCATTGTTTTCGGCTCGGGACATGTACCCATGCAAAGTATGATCAGAACGGGCATTCGTCTGAATCTGATTATGGCTCTGGTTGTTATTTCAGCGGTTTACCTGATCAGACCTCTGCTGCCGACGATATAAAGGCAATCAGGCATCGGGTCACCACTCAATCAACAACCCCTCACGGGCCATATCAATTTCAGGCACCTCAATTTTACGTTTAGCCATACTGTTCCTGAATGCAGCTTCCAGGGCATCGTCCGTTCGAGTTGGCTCGTGGTGAGTAAGATATAGTTGCTGCGTTCGTGCCTGCTCACCCATAAGCATACAGCTGTCAAAAGTACCGTGCCCCCAACCTTTCTTGGCCGGATATTCCTCTTCTGTATAAGAGGAATCGGCAATCAGCACATCAACATCGCGAATTTTCTTAATAATACTGTCATTTTTCTCATCAATTAGCGTCTGAAATATATCATATTCATCATCTTCAGGTTCATAAATATTATAAGTTGGCTCATGATCACCAGTAAAAAAGAGTGATTTTCCAGCGCAATCAATACGGTAACCAAAGTTAATGACAGGATGATTCATCAATATGGGAGTAACCATAGTGTTGCCAATGCTGATCGACTCTTCTTCCTTCAGCGAAACATAATGAATGCCAGCGTTGAGTTCGCATTCCCTGATCGGGAAAAAACGGTACTGCATCTGAATGGACAGGACTTGTTCTACACCCTTCTGTGTCACCGGGTCATAAGCGCCATAGATGGAAATGTTGTTACCGGGTACAAACAGTGGAATAAAAAACGGCAGGCCCTGAATATGATCCCAGTGTGAATGTGTATTAAAGATATGAATATGCAGGGGCATTCGTGCCAACAATGTCTGCGACAAAGGAAATATCCCAGTGCGCGCATCCAGAATAATTAATTGGCCATCATCGGTCCAAACCTCAATGCAAGTCGTATTGCCACCATAACGCACCGTATTAGGGCCGGGTGAAGGAATGGAGCCCCTGACTCCCCTGAAGCACACTTTCATCCCTGAACCAGGCCTTTCATGGCTTGAATTTCATTTGTTAAACCACCCATCTGCCGAACGATTATTTCCAGATCAGCGCCTAGACGCTGACAGATAAATTCTGGGAACTCGCCCACATAGGGATTACCGCCATCGCCTAACTGCATGTGCTTGGCTACAATATTGGCAGCAGCAACTACAAGAGTCAGGTCAGATGAAGTTTTGTTACAATCCACAAAAGTGCGAATAGTATCAACCAAGGGAGTTGGCAGCTGCCAGTTTGTGGCAAGCATGGCACCAACTTCGGCATTGGATACACCAAATTTCTCCAATTCAATCTGAATCAGCGGGCATTGTTTTTCTTTGGCTTCGCGCAAAACTGCCGCATAGGTCTTCGGCTCAAACTGAATCAATACGGCCTTGCCGAAATCATGTACCAGCCCGGCAACGAAATAATCAGAAGTGTCCTTGATATGCAAGAAATTTTTGGCCAGTCGCTGGGATAACAAGGCTGTGGCAATTGAGTGAGTCAAAAATGTCGATACGGGCAGCTCTTTAATGCTTTCCTGGGGCAATGCATCCATTGCCGCCACACTTATCGCTAGATTTTTTACCGTATTCAACCCCAGATAAACAAGCGCATGCTTGATTGAGGATATAGTCCGTGACAGAGCAAAAAAGGCTGAATTCACCATCTTCAGCAGCTTCATCATCATCACCGGATCACTTTCAATTACCCTGACCAACTCCCTGGGTGCACAGTTGATATCTGATGTCATCGATATTATTTGATGTACGCTTTCCGGGAAAGCGGGCATTGATTCAATGACAGTCGTCAGGCGGTTAAAAAGTGCATTGTTTCCAGCCATATCCATGCAAACACCCTAGCAAGTACAGTGATATCTTCATATATGTTTCTTCCGACATGAAATCACAGGGATTCCCAGGCGACAGCATTGTCATGCTTGGCCCTGTTTTATTCTATCTTGTAACAATCCAATGAACTTTAGACACTGCTGTCCGGTTTAAAAAAAGAGATTCAGAAAAAGGTCTGAATTCCCAAGGAATATATTAGATTTGTAGTTATTGAGACAGCAAATCTATCACCCGGAGAATCCAGACCATGAAGGACATTAACACGATTTTTTCACAGTTGCTCGTAGCAATTCCAAAGCACCGGTTTAATGCAGTTGTAAAGCGTTATCAGGGAGACAAAAGAATTCGTAATTTATCCTGCTGGACACAATTCTGCGTCATGCTTTATGGCCAACTCTGCTCCCGTCAATCACTTCGAGATGTGGTATCGGCATGGGCAAGCCATGGCAACATGCACTACCATCTTGGCGTAAAATCAGCGAAGCGTTCCACGCTGTCTGAAGCGAATGCAAAATGTTCTTCGGGCATGTATCTGGAGATCTTTTACTGGCTTTTGGGACAGACTCGCGACCAGACAATCAAACGTAAAGATGCTGTTCGCCTCATTGATTCAACAACCATCGATCTGTGCAAACAGCAATTTGAATGGGCTACTTTCCGTAGCGGCAAATCAGGCGTGAAGATGCACACGGTGTATGATCCTGATGCTAGGGTGCCGACATTCTTTTCCATCACAACGGCCAGTAAACATGACAAGAAGGCGGCTGAGAACATGCCGCTTCTGGATGGTGCAACCTACGTTTTCGATAGAGCCTACAACGATTACGGCTGGTATCATGATATGACCCTACGCGACATCCGCTTTGTTGGGCGCATGAAAACCAATGCCAGATTTGAAGTTCAGGAAGACCTGCCTGTATCCGAAGACGGTGTACTGGAAGACCAGCTGATTCACCTGTCATCGCCAAAAGCGAAGAAAGAGTGCCCGGTGATTTTGAGGCGTGTTCGTTTCAAAAGACAGGAAGATGGCAAGATACTCACCTTTATTACCAACGACCTGAAACGTAGCGCAGGCAAGATAGCAGACCTGTATAAGGAGCGTTGGCAGATTGAACTGTTCTTCAAGTGGATTAAACAGAATCTGAAGATCAAGCGCTTCATCGGTACATCTGAAAATGCCGTCAAAATACAGATCATCATTGCCATGATTGCTTACCTGTTACTGAAAATCGCCAACAAGATCATGCCTACAAAGAAGTCGCTACAGCAACTCGCCAGGTTGGTCTCCGTCAACATCATGCAGCGAAGAGAATTGGCCGAACTGTTAACCAATGCAGTCCCGCCACCAAAACGAAAACCAACATCAAATTCACATCAGTTGGCGTTGATCAATGCTTAACCGGACAGGTGTGAACTTTAGACTTAAAATTAATTTACCAATGGCGTATATTGACTATTTCCGGTGAACGCCGTTATGAAAAGGATGTAAAGGAAGAGAATGTCCACCGCATAGAACGTGCCTATGGCAAGTTCACACGCAGCTTCAGCCTGCCAACCAATATAGATGCTGCAAAAATGGATACAACACGATGCAAAACGGTGTGCTAGAGGTGAGGCTGTCCAAACGTGAAAACGCCAAACCCAAATCCATCGCTATTCATTAACTGTATTAGTTCCGACTTGATCTGACACCTTGCTTGAAAAGTTGAGGGTTATCCGCTTTGATGGAAGTGCGAAAACACATCAAAAGGAGATAACCCTCATGTTGGAAACTACACAGAAAATCATAAGCCACAAAATTGGCCTGTTAAATTTAGCAGAAGAGCTTGGT
>JAJRTX010000191.1 GCA_021545665.1 Zetaproteobacteria bacterium | reverse complement strand
GCTTACAGATCTACCTGTCGGATAATGTCGGCACATGGCATTTGCAATCAGATGGGGAATATAAGCGCTTACTGAGGCGGGGAGAGGGAAAAAACGCTCAGCAGATTTTAATGGAGAAACTTGGAAGACTCAACACCGGGGATGTTGCAATAAATGCTACAGGTCAACATGAAGCCTAAGGTGAAAAGCTTGCTCAAAATAATCCGCCGTACTCAGTAAGGCCCAACGCTCCAGCAGTAAATCGCCTTTTCCTTCCGGATGCAGCGTCATTGCCTTTTTGGTAATTTCCATGGTTACATTGTCAACCCGGTTCCGGCGCTCTTTATTCAGGGCGATGGCCAGACGCAGTAGCGCACTTAAATGCCAGACCTTCCGCTGTTCATGTTTTTCCAGGCTGGCAAAGCCTTCATGCTTGTCACAGGGGCTTGCCTTGCGCTGATAGCGAACAAGCTGAGCCAGCAGTTGCTTTTCCCTGCCGGTGAGTCCGAGCAGGGGGGAAACGGAAATCAGATAGGCCGCGTGGCGATGATGGCTGCCGACACGGATATACATGCCGATTTCATGAACGAGTGCGCCGATTTCAAGCAACAGGCGCTCTTTGTTGCCAAGCCGGTGAAGCGCAAAGCTTTGATCGAACAGACTAAGTGCAAGTCTTGATACTGCACTGGCATATTTCTGATCAACATGGTATTTCTGTTTCAGGCTGCGTGCCCAGGCGAGCAGATTGCACCGTCTGGAATGAAAACTGTTTTTTTCCGAGTCCGCCATATCGAGTAATAGTCCATCAAGCAGACTGGCATCGGGAATGGTCAGTATTTCAGCATCGGCCAATACCATGATTTCGTGGAATATCATTGCTGCTGGCAGAATAACATCGGCCCGATCCGGGCGCAGACCCAGATCACGAACGCGCTCTTCAAAAGTAAGTGACGAAAGGTGAACGATTAATTTCCCCAGCTGTTTGCGATTGACCTGATCTGCACAGTCGGTTTTAAACAGTTGTCGGGTCAATTCGCCGATAGCCGTGGCATTGCCGCCTGTGCCGAGGCAGAGGTCGGTTTGGCGAGTGCCAATTTGCTGGCGTAGTTTTTTGCGGGTGCCATCAATATATTTGCCGAGTAATTTATTGAATTCTCCGGCTTTGCCATTGCCAAACATTTCAAGTAGTCGAACAGTGCCTATGTTAAAACTCTGGGCAGCAACAATTTCACCATCATCACACAGTGTGATTTCCACACTGCCGCCGCCGATATCAATTAACAGGGCAAAGTGATCTTCGAGATTCACTCGATGCGCAATGGAATAATGTACCAGCCGCGCTTCCTCCTCACCGCCGATAATATCGATCTGAATGCCTGTTTCTTCATGAATGCGGTGAGCTAGTTCCTGACCATTCTTTGAATCGCGCATGGCGCTGGTTGCCGTGGCGCGCAGCTGGGTGATGTGGTGTTGGTCGAGAATGCGCCGGAACTGATGGCAAGCTGCTATTGCATCATCCATGACGGACGGATTGAGTGTGCCGCTGGTAAATGCATCATGGCCCAGTCGCACAGGCTCACGATAACGTTGAATAATTTGAGCTTGTCCCTGCCTGTCACGTGCGGCAATGCCAAGACGCATGGCATTGGAGCCAACGTCAATTGCCCCGATGAGATTGCCATTTGCCGGTTGATCCATCATATATCAATATTAGTTATGAAAAGCAGGGCGGACAAGTCCGCTTCCTGGCTGGCGTGTAATGCGATCATGATCTGTTAACGGACCCTAACGTGTATGGACTTCTCCATTCCCATGATATAAAATCATTATCATGGGAATGGAAGAAATTATGCAGGTGCGTTGTTTGTTTCATGTCAAGTGAATATGCCTTTCAGTATGAAAAAGAACAGAATCGAAAGGCCCGCTCCAGCTGGTAGTGTGACAATCCATGACATAAAAATAGTTTTAATCACATTGGTGTTCAATGCACCGATACCACGGGCTATGCCAACCCCAAGGATTCCACCCACCAGCGTATGCGTGGTGGAAATCGGCAAACCGGTACCGGAAGCAAATACAATGGTCGTTGCAGCACCGAGTGTGGCGGCAAAACCACGGGAAGGTGTTAGTTCTGTGATGCCTGAACCGACAGTGGCAATCACCTTGTGTCCATAAGTTGCCAGACCGAACACAATGCCAGCTCCACCCAACATCAGAATCCATATCGGCGTGGCTGATTTTACAGCAATTTCGCCAGCGCTCTGCACAATGCCGACAATGGCTGCGACCGGGCCGATGGCATTGGCTACATCATTGGAGCCGTGAGCGAAGGCAATAGCAATGGCGGTGAAAATCATCAGTACACCGAATATTTTTTCCATATTGGCGAAGTGGAAACTCCTGTCTGCTTCCGGATCAATTTTGATGCGGCGAATCATGACTGTGCCGATGGCCGTCAGGATCAGGCCAATTCCGGTTGCTAACGCAGTGCTTTGATCCAGTGACAGGTTGATACCAACATGTTTCAGGCCTTTGACCATAGTAACCATGGATATAATGAAACCGACCAGAAAGATATAGAAAGGCACATATCGCTTGGCCTGGTTCACCGGATTATCTGTATTGATGATCAGCTTTTGGATGCTCTTGAACAGGAAAAAGGAAATAGCACCGGCCAGCACAGGCGAGGTCACCCAACTGGCAGCAATGGTACCAACCTTCCCCCATTGCACAGCTTCCATACCGATGCCGACCGCACCAAAGCCGACAATGGCACCGACAATCGAATGAGTAGTAGATACAGGCCAGCCCTGGCGTGTTGCCAGCAGCAGCCAGATACCGGCCGCCAGCAGGGAAGCGAGCATGCCAAAAATAAGCAATTCAGGTGTCTGGCTGAGTGAGGAGACATCAATGATGCCTTTACGGATGGTTTTGGTGACTTCGCCACCGGCCAGGATAGCACCGGTCAGTTCGAATATGGCGGCAATCATCACCGCCTGTTTGAAGCTCAGGGCTTTTGAGCCGACCGAGGTTCCCATGGCATTGGCAACGTCATTGGCGCCAATGCCCCAGGCCATAAACAAACCGAACAGTGCTGCGAGTCCAATGAAAATTTCTGCATGTGTAACCAGAATGGATTCCATGATGTGTCCTATCTGGCCAGCAGCAGTTGCAGGCGAGAGCCAACGCGCTGGGAAATGTCAGCCAGTTTGCCAATCCAGTCGATAACGCGGTAAAGGAACATCATATTCAGCGCCGGGTAATCATTTTCAATGGCAAACAGCGCATGGCGCAGTTGCCGCTCGATTTTATCCGTATCATGTTCAATATCATCGAGTTCGGAAATCATATCACTGACCCGCGTGATCTGATCGCCTCTGAAGCCGGTTTCCAGTAATTCATCAAGTTCATTGATGGCAGTTTTAGCCTGCATGGCCGTATCATTGGCGCGGTTGACAAAGGCAATGAATAATTCGGAAATGGGTTCAGGCAGCTCGGCTTTCCGTCCGATCATAATACCGGCAATATCCTTGGAGGTGTTGGCAATTTTGTCCTGTTGCCTGACGATATCGAGAATTTGCTCACGTGGCATGGGCATAAACAGGCTGTTGGGCAAATTCATGCGCAGATCATGTTTCATGTCATCAGCTTCCACTTCCAGCTTTGAAATGATGCCCTGAATCTTTGTTGCCTGTTCATAATCCCGGTTGGCTACAGCCTTGAAGAATGCAGGCAGGTGATTGATGCATTCACAGCATTTTTCCATATGCTGCTGTAACGGGTGAATGGGTGAACCGACAAACATGCTGGTTATCGAGCTTCTTCTTACCATGGCATCCCTCCTGATTGAATCAGGGGATGTTAAAGGGTTAGTTACTCTTAGTCATCATCAGCAAGGTTTCTACTAATTATAGCTGCATCTGGTTCAATTCTACTTCTGTATGCATATTTTTTATTTGGGGGAGGGTAGAGCCTGTCAGGTGAAAAGGCATTTGTGCCGTTCTGGCTCCAGGTTGTAATATTTCGGTTTCCAATAAAGAGAGTAGTAAAGAGGTGAGTCCATGGAGTCTTTCAAGATCAGCACCTTTGGTGTTGAGATAGAAGTATCCATCAATACCAATGTTCCTTAGTTGTTGCATACATCTAGCGTTCTCATTTCTACAGATGGCTGCCACGTAGGCAACAGGGTTAAGCAAGAGAAAACTTTTTAACAGGCTAATGCTGCTGACTATGGGAAATCCCGCATCAACAATGAAAATATCCAGTTTCTTGTTCTCGATAATGCGGGCTGCCATAATCGGGTCATGTTCCACTTTTATTTCCCAACCCAAGTGCTCCATCAGGGATGCAATCTGGTAGGCCGGGATTAAATTCCTTGATAAAATAACACCATGTTTCATTACAATTCTTCCTGAAATCAACTACTTTGTTCGTTAAGGACAGGCATCGTTTATCGCCGATTCAATGTTTTCAAAGTTTGTGATTTGGTCGTACTCTTCTAATTCTTGTTCGTAGGGTAAATCCATAAGAAAAGCGATGTCTGACAATGAGATATGCGGATTCATATGGATATATCGCTTCATTATTTGTGTTAGATCCAGTGCTACTCCGTTCTCATCAAACATTAATTTCTCCCTTTATTATATAGTAGGATGCAGTGTTTTGGCCAGATGGGGGGCAGGGCTACTGCCCACTTATGATCAGGCGGCAATTGGACCTTGTTCCAAGATGTTCTTTGTTGGCAGGCAGGGTGTATTTTTTGAGAAATAACTGGCTATGCCGCGGTCAAAATCCAACCCTGTGCCGGATTTATTGAGGTAAAAGAATCCATCAACTCCTGTGTCCCGCGCCAGTCGCATAGCGGGCGAATTGCCTCCTTTGCATAGTACGCAGGCATAGGCAATCGAGTTAAATTTCCTGAACCAGCGCAACATTTCAACGCCCCGGCAGGCAGGGTCATCAATATCAACAATAAAAATGGCGGGTTGCAGTTTCAGAAACCTGAGAAAGTTACGATGGGGGTCGATAATCACGCAGTGCCAGCCATGTTGTTCCAGCATGGTTGAGATCTGCTGACAGGCAGTATGGCACCTTGAGATGATGATGCCGTGTTTTTGTGTTTTCATTTTATTGCACACTCCATGTGGCAATCATCGTAACAGAGTGTGACATTTTGATGGCATCTGTTTGACAGTTTAATGACAGCACATTTGAGACTTGACCCTATACTGCCTCCCTATGAACGGATGCTTTTCAAACGTAACAGGAAAGCCTGTTATCGCGGGCATGCCAAGGTTCAGTTTCAGGTTGGTATCAATGCTTTAATATTCAACTTCAAACGTCTCATGGCAATGGATATTGTGAATCGCCCCGGTTTCATCGGAGGCATTTTTGTTTGAGTCATCATGCTGCTTTTTGATACTCAGTCTGTCGATAATAATTTTCTTCATACTCGCGCGGTGGG
>JAJRTX010000190.1 GCA_021545665.1 Zetaproteobacteria bacterium | reverse complement strand
TGGCATCTTGCCGGTCAAAAATGCCCGATAACAGCGTGATTTCAGCTTTTTCGGTTTTGAGAAGGAGGCGCAGTTGACGTCCTTCGGTGGCATCGGTTACTCCGAAAAGACGGCACCCCTCATCGAACAGCACAGGTGCTATCAGTTCAATGCCATGGCCATAGGCGTTGGCTTTGACGATCGCCATGATATTTGTATTACCGGCATGCTCTCTGAGAACCCTGTAATTATGGCGCAAATGTTCAGGATAAATGTGTGCAATAGCCGGCCGACTCATCTGATGAATCATGGCGTAATTGTAAGGTGCATGAAAGGGCTGTCATCGGCTTATTTCATCCCGGTTGATTTGTTATGAGTATGAAGGGAGACATTACAAGTGCTTTTTGTTATTATTCGTCCGCATTTGACGGTACCTTGCTTGGTTGTGATTGAGCCCATGGATGGGGTTTTGCAAAGTGATTGAACATGGATTGGCCCAAAGCTTTGGATGGTTCCGGCCCAGTGGCTTGTTTTACGATATGTCTGATAGTGCAGACAAGAGTTTTTGTCTATTATGGGCAAGACGGTTGCTTTGCAGGCAGAGGCTCTGAAAAAGTCCTCCTACGCCTGATTTTATTGGAAAGGTATTGATATGAAAGGGATTATTCTTGCCGGCGGTGCCGGTTCGCGCTTGCATCCGTTGACGCTGGCAGTCAGCAAGCAGTTAATGCCGGTGTATGATAAACCGATGATTTACTACCCGCTGTCTACACTGATGTTATCAGGTATCCGTGAAATCCTTGTCATATCCACACCGCATGACCTGCCCCATTTCCAGCATTTGCTGGGTGATGGTTCGCAATGGGGTGTTGAGCTTGTGTATGCTGCGCAACCGGAGCCCAAAGGGTTGGCGCAGGCATTTACCATTGGTCGGGATTTTATCGGAGAGGATTCGTGCGCCCTGATTCTTGGCGACAATATTTTTTATGGTCATGGTATGGTCGGGCAATTGAAAAGAGCTGTTGCCCGGTCATCCGGAGCGACCGTGTTTGCCTACCGGGTACATGATCCGGAGCGTTATGGCGTGGTTGAATTCTGTGCTGATGGTCTGGCGGTTTCGATTGAAGAAAAGCCGGCATGTCCCAAATCCAACTTTGCAGTTACCGGCCTTTATTTCTATGATAACCGGGTGGTTGATATTGCCACGAATATCAAGCCTTCTGAACGTGGTGAATTTGAAATCACTGATGTGAACCGGGCGTATTTGACAACGGGTGATTTGCATGTTGAAAAACTTGGCCGTGGTGCAGCCTGGCTGGATACCGGTACCCATGAATCGTTGATGGATGCGTCCCGATATGTGGAAGTGATTGAAAAGCGCCAGGGTCTTAAAATTGCCTGCCCGGAAGAGATTGCCTGGGAAATGGATTATATTGATGATCAACAGCTGTTTGGGTTGGCGCAGGCTCTCGAGAAGAATGGTTATGGTCAGTATCTGTTGGCCCGCTTGAAGGAAGGTAAGTAGGTGAACATTGTTAAAACAGCTATTCCGGAAGTGCTGCTGATTGAACCTGATGTGTTTGGAGACAACCGCGGCTTTTTCCTCGAAACATGGAATCGCGAACGTTATATCGGTGCGGGTTTTCCGGATGTGACGTTTGTGCAGGATAACCATTCGCGCTCCCGCAAAGGAGTGCTGCGGGGCTTGCATTTCCAGCTGAGCCATCCACAAGGCAAGCTGGTGCAGGTAGCTACCGGCGCTGTGTTCGATGTGGCTGTGGATATCCGTGTGGGTTCGCCGACATTTGGTCAGTGGGTCGGCTATGAACTGTCGGAATTCAACCATCGGCAGCTGTGGGTTCCCGCCGGATTCGCGCATGGTTTTTGTGTACTTTCCGATGTCACCGATTTTATTTATAAATGTACTGATCTGTACGATCCCGAGGATGAGGGGCATGTACTGTGGAATGATCCCGAAATTGGTATTGCATGGCCAATGGAGGAGCCTTCTTTGTCGGAAAAAGACCGGCTAAGCCCTGTTTTATCCTCTATTCCCGAACATAAACTGCCCCGCTATTCATGACGAGACTGTTAATAACGGGTTGTGATGGTCAGGTTGGCACAGAGCTGACTCGCCAGTCCGGGGCGCTTGGCTGGACAGTTAAAGCTGTTGATCGGGATGGGCTGGACATCGTCGATCCGGTGGCTGTCAACAAGGCTATTCATGCGTTTGTGCCGGATGCGGTGGTTAATGCTGCTGCCTATACGGCAGTCGATAAGGCAGAAGCTGATTGCGCTGCTGCTTTTGCAGTGAATCGGGACGGTCCGAAGAATCTTGCTGTTGCATGTGCTGATCTGGATATTCCTCTGATTCATTATTCTACCGACTATGTATTTGATGGCAGCAAGTCCGATGCATATGTGGAGAGCGATCCGGTGGCTCCGCTGGGCGTGTATGGTGAGAGCAAGCTGGCGGGAGAACAGGCTGTTGGGGAATTCTGTTCGAAACATTTGATTCTGCGAACGAGCTGGGTGTTTTCGTCTCATGGTAATAATTTTGTTAAAACAATGTTGAGGCTGGCTGCTGAACGTGAAGAACTGGGTGTGGTGGCCGATCAGTTGGGCAAGCCCAGCAGTGCTGCCGAGATTGCTCGTCTGACTTTGCAGATGTTGCCGGGAGTTGAGAAATACTCGGGAATTTATCATTTGGCTCAGCCGGATGTCACAAGCTGGTTTTGTTTTGCGGAAGCAATATTTGAAGAGGCTCGGCGACACACTATGGTATTAAAGCTTGAAGATCTGAATGCTATTGCGACAAGCGATTATCCTACCCCTGCAAGGCGACCTGCTAATTCGGAACTGTCTTGCGACAAGCTAGAATCAACCTTTTCTGTTCGTATAAGGCCATGGCGGGAATCACTGTCGGAAGTTATCGGTGAGATGAAAGACGGCTCGGTTGAATAAGAGATTGTGGGTTATATTTATGTCGTGTGCACGAATAGTTATGCAGCTTCTTTACGTCGAATAGAGAGGCTGGTTACCCATAGCAATGCCAGTAGAAATACGCTTGATCCGAAGCTTCCGCCACCTGTACCCCAGGTTGTCGTTGAACTGACAGTGCTGTAAGGTGAATTGCCAGAGGCAGAGAAGGCTCTTACCCGATAATAGTAGACGGTTGAGGCATTTAGGCCATTATTTGTATATGATGTGATATTAGCAGCAGTTCTTGCAACCTGTGTATAGTTAATTGCATCTTTGCTTCTTTCAATCTTGAACCCTGTTTCAACTGTCGAGTTGTCAGTCCAGCTTAGCTTAATTTGTCTTGCTGAAACAGCAGTTGTGGAAAGCACAGAAGGAGCGGCAGGGGGCGTTGTTGTAAACGCCTGATTGGAGTAAGCTGAATTGCCGTAAGCATGGTAAGCTCTGATGCGATAGTAATATGTCGTTCCTTCTTTGCCGGTTGTGTCTGTAAACGAGGTAACATTTGCTGCAGTGGTAGCTATCTGTTTATAGACTCCTCCTGTGCCGGGTTTGCGTTCTATTTTGAAACCGGTTTCATTTGTTGAATTATCAGTCCATGTAATATTGATTTGTGTATCTGAAACTGCAGTTGCAATCTGATTGCTCGGTGCAAAAGGTGGCATGACTGCAAGTACAGCAGCTTTGGCATCGGCAATGCCAGCACCACAACGACCAGGGTTTAATGAACACAAGCTACCCGGGATAAACGGACGGGCAGTGTTTTGAATGGCCGTGGATATTTGTGTGGGCGTAAGTGTCGGATTGACGGCATGCATTAATGCTGCCAAGCCTGCAATATGTGGGGAGGCCATGCTGGTTCCCTGGTAAAATCGATAACTATTGTCACCCAGAGCTGTGATGGTGCCACCATCCAGTGTGGACAACACTCCTCCCGGGTCATTGTTGAAAAACTGTTCACCACCAGGTGCCATGATCTTTACTATGGCCCCAAAATTACTGTAATAGGACATAGCGCTCATATTGTTATGGGCTGCAACCGTGATGATATTTTTGCAGCTTGCCGGAGTAAAAGCAGCAGCATCAGCAGATGAATTACCGGCTGAAACGACCACCGTAGTGCCCTTTGCGACCGCAGTATCAATGGCGCTTTGCCAGACAGGTCCACAGGCTCCAGCACCGCCAAGACTCAAATTTATCACATGCGCAGGATTGGCATTAGCAGGAATACCCGGAACCATACCTCCGGCCGCCCAGACGATGGCATCCACAACATCTGAGGTCCATCCACCACCAACTCCCAACACGCGTACAGGGAGTATCTTTCCAGCCCAGTCGATACCGGCAACACCCATGCCGTTATTCGTCCATGCCCCAATGGTGCCTGCCACATGCGTGCCATGCCATGAGCTGTTGCGTACGAATGGAACGCCGTCACCCGGATCAGTTGGATCCGGATCCCTACCATTGCCATCATTGGCTGTCGCCAGGTCAGCAATAAAATCGTATCCGGGCACGATGCGTGCCGGGTCTAAATCGGCGTGTGGCAAAATGCCTGTATCAATGATAGCTGTTACAGTAGTTGTGGAACCTGTCGTGATGTTCCATGCTCCCGGTAGATTCATTCCGTTGCTTGTGCTGCTTTTATAATGCCACTGTTGAGCATAAAGGGGGTCATTCGGGATCTTCATCGGGTGTACACGGATATCTGGTACAGCGTATGCAATGGCTGAATCCTTATTGAGAGATGCTGCAAAGAAGGCTGCCTGTGTTAGCGTCATCTTATATGGCAGCTTAAGCACATGCGCTTGACCGGACATGGGCCGGAGATAGTTTAGAGTAATGCCAGCGATGGCAGTCATTTTCTGCATCTGGGTGCTGCGTAAAGGGGATACGGCGGCAGCTTGAGCTTTTGGTGCTCGCAATTTTATAATTAGCTGGTCTGTGAGCTGCATTTGAGGCTGTATTTGAGCCGGTGGCATGTTTCCGGTGCCTGGCACCGGTTCCACACCATTCGCTGTGGATATGCTGCACAAGTACACTACAAGAATACTCCCTGTAAACAGGATTGAACGTTGATTCATTTCGCTGTACCTTGTCCCTGTTTTATTGAATTTCTTCGATCGTTCTGATGCTGAACCAATGCATCTATTGCAACATATTCAATATCATCTCGTTGTTTGATTCTGTTGATCAGATCTGTTGTTTTTCCAGCGCTTGAAATGTTTTGGGCGGCAATCACATGAGTATCATTTGACATTGCTCGCACATACACAAGCTCAACACCTGTTTGTTCAGATATTTCCTGTAATTTTTTTTCAATAGTTGAAAAAAGAAGAGGTTTGGAAAATTTGATAATGAGTCGAACGCTGGTTTGATTATCAACATTGATTAAGGCGTCATCTCCGGAATTTAATTCCGATGACATTGGACCCGAACATGCTGCTGCAAAGACCATAACGCTCAAAATAGTTAAAAGCTTCAATCTAATTTCCCTTTAATGGATTTCTGTAAACAACGCGGTTAATTCCCAAGGATGCTCTGAAAAAGTCAGGTTATCCGCGTGGTCCGTCCATGGGCCGGCAAAATCAAAAGCGTCAGTGCTTGATTTTTTGAGTGAAGAAAAAAGTGTCCTTTTTCCTTCATGTACTGAACCAGTGAATGGAGGCATTTATTCAGAGTTTCCCTGGTTAATATCTGAAATGAGTACAGCTTAAGAGTTCAAGCAGTCCGGGGTTAATTATTACGCTTATTGTTTAACAGCCAAACCTTAAGATCATCAGCCATTTTAACACCGGGAGAAACACGACCATCACCTGCAATTAAAGTAGGTGTACCGTTAATGCCAATCTTTTTGGCGAGTGCTGCAATGTCATCAAGCGGTGTGTTGCATTTAGCTTTTTTTGGAGTTGCACCGTCCAGTATTACCTTCAACATGGTTGCATGTTGATTCTTGCTGCACCAGATCGCTTCCGCTTTGGCTCGGGCGCCTGGATGCAACGATGACAAGGGTAGCAAAAATGTATAAACTTTTATGCCTTTGGCGTGCTTTAACTCTGCCTCAAGCTGTTTGCAGTAAGGGCAATCCGGGTCGGTAAATACAGCCACTTTTAATTTGGCATTCTTATCACCAGAGATGATGGCTTTGTCTAATGGCAGGGTGTTCCAGTCTATACGACTGAGCTCTACCATGCGCTCTTGCGTCAAATTCCGTTTCGTTGCAAGTTCGATTATTTGTCCGCCGAAAATCACATAGTCAGCATTATGGTCACTATAAAATACACCCCTTCCGGATTGGATTTCGTACAAACCCGATACAGGAGATTCTTGAACACCATTGATCGTAATGCTTGGAAAAACCTTTTGGATTTTTTCTATGACATCTTTGCCTGCATCAGCACTGTCGCTGGCAACGGCCAAAGTAGATATTAACATTGTTAATACAAAAAATATTGAACGCATAGTTTCTCCTGAAATTTGTACCCAATAGTGCTTATTGTGATCGTGAGGCGCAAGGGGTGGAAAGCCCCATGTCGTTTTGCCGGCCTAAAGTAGAAATTATTGCTTATCTGGATTAAGGACTGTGAGGTTATCTCATAAAAGGTGAGCTAAATACACTGAACAAACCTGTGTTGCAGTCAGAATATTAATTGCTACTAATGTTTCTATGTATATTCAGGATTATGTGGTTTAAGGTTTTATATTGCATAAAGCCTGCTATCATAAGACCTGCAATTGCCCCATACAAATGGGCATCCACTGCAATGAAGTTGCTGGATATTTTGACCGGGTTTGGAAGTGGCCCCAATAGTTGTTCCCAGGCAAGTTTGAATATAAGGATAGCCAGCAGAAAATATGCTTCTCCGCGTTTGGCATTTATGCCGGCTAGTGCGCCCACAATCCAGAGGCCATGCAGAATGCCGGAGAAACCTGCATATTGTAATATTTCCCGATTAAGAGCCAGAAAACACAAACTGATAATCAGACCGGAAAAAAAAATGGTTAGCAAGAGCTCCTTTGACGTTACCCAAGCCCTAACAAGCAGCCATAGAAACATTAATCCGGCCAAATTCATTCCAAGATGACTCCAGCTCAGATGTATAAAGTGGCCACTCAGCAAACGCCAAAGCTGACCATCATTAATGGCTGAGCGGTCATAACAAAACAGATCGAATGCCGCATCTCCCCTTATTTCAAACATAACCAGAATGATAGCAATCAGAAGCGGAATCCAATGTTCACGGATTAGAGCAAGTGGCATCAGTTTTTGACCTTTGCATAGAAATAGTGATCCTTTTGTCGATATCTAAAAGCTTCCTTAGAAGGCCGTCCATAGCCTGCCAAATCAAGCGCGTAAGTGCCTGTTTTGTAAGCGATGGCAATATATTAGCATTTTCCTACGTGTTACTCGGCGCTAGCCTGCATTGTCTGCAATCAATACGGCTGTGAATGGTGGGGGTCCAGCTGGCTCCAGCCCTGTGGCTGAAGCCATTTAATACCATGTTATTTCGGCCCATCTGGTAATCCTTTTCAAGCCAAGAATGATTTATCTGCACGCGACCATCACCCATGACTGATGGTTTCGATCCATAAATTATCAGTTTTTTGGTTTTCATATTGTCCAAGCAATACGGGTTATTCTGTATTTACAATACTCCATGCCGGTGCCAGGCGACGTACAAAGCCCTTACTGACTACGGTTCTGCCATTCATCAGCATCATGAAGTTAGAACCAGTCGCAGCATTATGAAAGAGGATATCGGCCTTGCCATCGCCGTTATAATCACCATTACCTGCGATTGTCCATGCCGGTGCCAGGCGACGTACAAAGCCCTTACTGACTACGGTTCTGCCATTCATCAGCATCATGAAGTTAGAACCAGTTGCTGCATTATGAAAGAGGATA
>JAJRTX010000189.1 GCA_021545665.1 Zetaproteobacteria bacterium | reverse complement strand
GCATACCTATATTGGATATTTGTTATGAAGAAATGATGCAAGATGTTGCGCGAGTCGGCAAGGATATGATTCAATTCTGCAAACTGGAATTAGATACCCCCACCACGATAAACATGTCCTCTCGAGCTCATGAATTAGAAACCACCAATAGTATTATTAACCCCAAGAACTTCCCCGGTTATGTGGATGAATTTGGGGCAAACTTCACAAACAATTAAGATTGAGCTGCAGGACTGAGTAAAGCCCATGAAAAAGCTAACAGATTATATATTAACAGTTGATAACTTAATGTCAGATGACCTGATAGAACGTCTAATAAGTGAATACTCTGATGAGAGCGAATGGCTGGCTTACAGTGAAAATTATCACGGGAAAGCCAGCGGTAAGGGTATTTTTGTTTGCAATCCGGAAGTTATTGGGGATTCGAAAAGCAGAAAAATATTAAGTGAAGAAATAACCAGCAGCTTTTCTAAAGCTTTTGAAGCCTACAAAAAAAAATATTCTCGGGTGAACGAAGAAGGCTATGATTACCTGATGCTTGAGAAAATCAATCCGATTCGCCTGCTACGCTATAGCACTGGGCATTATCTGGGAAACCATATTGACAAATTACCCGATGTACTACCCAATCAGCCCGGTTGGCCAGTTGTTTCATGCTCAATGTGTGTAAATAGCGACTACAGGGGGGGGAATATGATCCTGATAGACGGAGATATTTCGGTTGAACCCAAATCCGGTCGCGCTATATTATTTCCTTCAAACTTTTTATTCCCGCATGCGATAGATCCTATAATCAGCGGAACAAGGTATGTCCTAGTCTCTTGGGCTTGGTAGATTTACTAACTTGAGAGTCCCGAGTTCTAGTCTAAATTTCTCTGGATGCTGAGGAGCTTGAGCTAAGCATTAAACCCGCAACATTTCTTATATTTTTTCCCGCTACCACAGCTGCATAGCTCGTTGCGTCCAATTTTTGTGGTCTCACGCTGGATCGGTGGATTAAGTTTTCTTTCCAGATCAGCCAGGTCTTCCTCTTCATCCGGTTCAATCCCCAGGATAAAGTGCCATCCCCTTTCATCACAGATCGTTGCGATGTCATCAACTTTCGACTCATCTACCAGCCTTAAAATCAAGGGGTTCTTCTCACTGCCTAATTTTGCCATTATGCCTACCCGCTTCCACTGTTGCCAGTTTACTGACGCTTGAGTTTCATTGACAGCTTTGAGTGCTCAATGCTGAGTTTTATCCACTCGGCAGTGAGTTTTTTGAAGCGCTTATAATTCGCTATCTGTTGGCGAATATCACTCACACAGTCCTTGCGGACATACTCCGTGCGACTTTTCATATCCAGTGTATAGCTGATTTGATAATAAGCGCCCGCCTGGTCTTTTGAATGTTTGTATTGCCGGGTCAATGACCCAGGCCGCATCTCCTCAATCAGGACTATTTTAGCCTTTGCATTTTGAATGCGCCGTTCTATTTGTGCGAGTTTTTTGTTTGTCATTAGTATAGCATATACATGCTATATACATTGTCAACAGGAAGGCTCTATGCAACTCTGGATATACTGGTGGAATGCAATCTGGATGCTTCGCCCAGCGTGTTCTCGGGCGCGCACATTTATGTGGTTTGTCGTCTGTGTTGCCGGACTAACAGTACGCACAGAACGCATGGGTGTAACCAGCGTCATCAGGGCGCTCGGCTTACACCAGAGGTTCTATAACAATCTATTGAATTGCTTTCATAGCCAGGGCATCAAGCTTGACGGTATGTCAGCCCTCTGGGCAAAGACCGTCCTTAGGCTGTTTCCAGGCATTGTTCGGGTTAACAATCGGATTGTACTGGTCGGCGATGGCATTAAGGTAGCAAAGCAAGGTAAAAAGATGCCTGCGGTCAAACTGCTGCATCAGGAGTCAGAGTCTAACTCTAAGGCAGAATATATTATGGGGCACTCCTATCAGGCCGTGTCTGTGCTGACACAGGCTGCGGGAAGTGTGTTTGCCGTTCCTTTGGTGATGAGAATCCACGAAGGCATTGTACAGTCGAATCGCGATCAACGAACCTTGCTCGATAAAATGATCGCCTTGCTGGTCATCCTCAAGGTTACCCAGCCATTTTACTTCGTTGCCGATGCCTATTATGCCAGTGGCAAGATCGTCAGGGGTTTGCTGGGGCAGGGCAATCACCTGATCACCCGGGCTAAATCGAATGCGGTTGCCTATCTGCCATGTGGCCCGCAAGGTAAAAAATCGAGAGGACGGCCGAGGCTGTATGGTCACAAGGTGGCGCTCAAATCCTTGTTCCATGACCCACAGGGCTGGGAACAAGCCCCCAGTCCTGTCTATGGTGAAAAAGAGGTGACGATAGCCTATAAAACAGGTGACTTGTTATGGCGCCCGGCAGGCGCTATTGTGCGTTTCGTCGTCGTCAGTCACCCGACAAGAGGGCGATGCATACTGATGTCAACCGATACCACTTTATCAGCCATCGAGATCATCCGCCTTTATGGCTTGCGCTTTAAAATCGAACACGCTTTCAAGCAAGCTATTCATATCATCGGGACTTTCTCTTACCATTTCTGGATGAAGGAAATGAAGCCATTACAGCGGCGTAATGGCAATCAGTATCTTCACAAGGAATCAAAAGCGTACCGTGATGCGGTGAAGCGTAAAATTCATGCTTACCATCTCTTTGTTCAGGCTGGAATTGTGTCGCAGGGCTTACTCCAGTATCTGGCGGCACGTCATCCCAATCTCGTCTGGAAGTCGTTCGGATCCTGGCTTCGAACGATTCGGCCCGGCATCCCTCCATCCGAGTTAGTGGTCGCTACCGCTTTGCGACATTGCTTTCCTGAATTTCTATTGGCTAACTCTAAAAGTAACAACCTCGTAAAATTCATTACCGAAAGGCAAGATCTTGATAGAATGGCGTTGTTTCGACTCGTTTCTTAGTGAGAAATCAGGACTCTCAAGTACACTAGACAGGCGTGTTTATTATTCTTAAAGAGTAGTTCGACTGGAGGAGAAGCATGATCTTCATACGTCCCATTAT
>JAJRTX010000188.1 GCA_021545665.1 Zetaproteobacteria bacterium | reverse complement strand
AATGTGCTGTGGGCGTACTCCTATGGAGACTCTACAGGACGGCAAAAAGATCTGGATGGAAAAGTTTGTAAACTGTAGTGACCTGACAGAAATGCTTCCGCATTTCGGATAACTGTCAGATCAGGTCGCGACTACTACAAATAACCGGCTGATGGGGAATCGGTGACAGTGGAGACTGCCAAGAGCGCGCTTAGGCGTTTCTCTACGAGAAACAGCGCGTTAAGGGCAATCCCTTAAAATCCCATCACCAGCAGTCAGCATATTCTAACTTCCATCCGTCGATAGAAAGATATGGGATCACTTCCATCTTCTCGGATGCTGAAAGCCTCATATATCGGTGTTCTCCCCATCCATGATGTTCAAGCTTTTTTTAAGAACACGGTTCTTCAGCATCAGCTCTGCTGCCAGTTGTTTCAGCTGATCATTTTCACGACGGATTGAAGATACTTCGCTGGTGTTGGCCTCACGTACCGTATCACCTGCCAGGCGTTTCTTCCCTGCCTCAAGGAAATCCTTGCTCCACCTGTAATACAGATTGGTTGCTATTCCTTCACGGCGACAGATACTTGATATGCTGTCCTCGCCACGCAGACCCTCCAGAACAATCCGAATCTTTTCCTCCGAACTGTACTTCTTCCGTGTCTGGCGACGGATGTCCTTCACTACTGATTCTGCTAATTTTTTCCCTTTCATAATAAACTCCTCAACGTGCGTTAGTTTATCAGAAAGTGCTCCTTAGCTTTTTACCCCAAATGGTCCACTATGTTCTGACGGGGAACAATTCATACAGCTTGTGCACATCCGATTCTGAACCAAGTTCAAAGATAATACGGTTCAATCTATCCACATTATGCTGAACAGGTGTAAAGGTACGAAGCTCTGCTTCTTTCACCTCAATATCATCACGAAGGTTATCGGCAGCTTGCATCGCCTTCATATATCGGTTTCGGGCATCCGTCATAACCGCACCATCAGCCATACTGAATAACTCTGCAAAACGGTTTACCTTCTCTTCGGTATCAACCAGCTTCGCTTTCAGTGATGATATGTCTGATTCCAAGTGCTGTTTACTATTGGTTTATCCACCAAGCGCAGTAAACCAATCTATTTTTTCACTGAGCATAAGCAGAGCTGTATTCTCAACATCTTTATAACGCCAACGCTTTGAACATGTACAGCCATTATCCATGTAATTACTATTACAACGGAACATGTGAGAACGACCATTCTTGATCAGGCGAAAGGTTGAACCACATTCCAAACATTTGCATAGTCCTGTAAACAAATTTGAAAACTTATCACCTTTCCGACCTGCGGATGCTGGATTGCGCCTGCTTATCCGTGCCGATTGTGCCTTATAAAACATATCTTCACTGACAATCGCAGGGTAATAATCAGGGATAGGCTCACCAACTGGTTCACCTTTTCGTTTTGGCTGGTATTCACCAACTACGGCTTTGCTTTTAATGACTTTGCCTACATAAGAATCATGCCACATACCGCCCTTATTAAAGGTAGAAATACCTCGCTTATTGAGGTTGGCAGCTATTTTACGCTGACCAACCCCAGAAAGGCTTAACTCAAAGATACTACGGATGATGTCAGCACGCTCCTCAATCACTTCAAAACAGGTTTTATCATCTGAAACACGCAACCACTTGGGGCAGTTACCTGTCATAGGTCGTTTGGACTCAGTGGCAAGCTTGCGTCTATTTTCCCAGCTTGCTGATAAACGTTTGGCTTTCACGGCTGATTCTTCATGGCTACGGCTCATGGAGATCAGACTAAACATCAATTGACCCACATCATTGATGCTTTCAGCAGTGTAATGCTGACCATCCGATAACGTAACAATTTCAATACCAGCAGACAAAAGGGATGAGAATAACCCCAAGGCTGTAAAGACTTGCTGGCGCGATAAGCGATCCAGACTCTCAAGAATCAGAATGGAGCCTTGTTCAATACGACCAGTTTCAACCAGCTCAATAAATTTCTTCAATGCGCCTTCGGTGGCGTTCTTACCCTTAAAGGCACTCACGCCAATATCACGCAAGGATTCATCCAAAATTAGGTCATGCTGTTTTGCATAGGCTCGGCTTGCCTCAAGCTGGCGGCGCAGGCTGTCACCCTTCAGTTGTTGAGGTGTAGAAAATCGGATGTAGGAATAGGCTTTCTTTTGCATATCATAGGCTCCTTATTGACGAGCCTACCTATCTATCGGCAGTAACTTGCACTAATGTAGCCGAGTTCTTTTATACTGTTGCCATGCGATTATTTGCTGCACTGGATGTTCCTGATGTTGTAAAAATCCCTCTATCAGACTGGTGGGAAAATGCACGCGCCCATCTGGATGCTGAGGATTGGCGGCATGTGTCATCGCATCACTGGCATTTGACGCTGGCTTTTTATGGCGATATATCCGGTGATGATGCAGCTGATCTGGCAGAATCGCTGACCGATTGTGCGCTTGAGTCACCTGTTTTAAATCTGAAAACAGATGCCTGTGGCGTGTTCCCCGGACTACAGCGACCACGCGTATTCTGGGCCGGCGTGGAAGATGCAGGCGAAGCTTCGGATTTGAAATATCTTGCCCGTTGTTGCAGACGGGTCGGGCATGCTACCGTTCGCAAACGCAATGCTAGGGAAACAGCATTTCGCGCACATATTACCATGGCCAGATGCAGAGCTTATGCCAAGGCTCTGGATGCTGAAGATCTGGTTCTGATGCCGCCAGTACCGCAGATTAGCTGGAGCGCAGACAGCATAAGTTTGTTTCAATCTTTGTTGCAGCCTGACGGGGTGCAATATTGGCGACTGGAAACATTTAAATTTAAGGCAAGGGGCAACTATGTCAGATAAAACAAAAGCACTGGATACAGCATTAAGTCAGATTGAGCGCCAGTTTGGTAAAGGTACGGTGATGCGTCTGGGCGATCAGGGCAAGGTTGCTGTTGATGTGATTCCCAGTGGTTGTATGGCGCTGGATGTTGCACTCGGTGTCGGGGGTTATCCACGCGGTCGCGTGATTGAGATTTACGGGCCGGAATCTTCCGGTAAAACAACTATGGCCCTGCATGCTATTGCTGAAGCGCAGAAACAGGGTGGGCAGGCCGCCTTTATTGATGCTGAACATGCACTCGATCCGATCTATGCTGAAAATCTTGGTGTTGATGTGGAGAATCTGTTGATTTCGCAGCCGGATTCCGGCGAGCAGGCGCTGGAAGTGGTGGATATGCTGACCCGTTCTGGCGCACTGGATATTATTGTCATCGATTCTGTGGCCGCCTTAACGCCAAAGGCTGAATTAGAAGGCGATATGGGCGATTCGCATATGGGCCTGCATGCGCGGCTGATGAGCCAGGCGCTGCGTAAGTTGACAGGTTCAATTTCCCGTTCCAAAACAACGGTGATGTTCATCAACCAGATTCGCATGAAAATCGGCGTGATGTTTGGCAACCCGGAAACCACAACCGGGGGCAATGCGCTTAAATTCTATGCAACCATGCGTCTGGATGTGCGCCGTACAGGTGCGATCAAAAAGGGCGATGAAGTGCTTGGCAATGATACGCGTGTGAAAGTGGTCAAAAACAAGGTCGCACCGCCATTCAAGCAGGCGCAGTTTTCCATTATGTACGGCGAGGGCGTATCGCATGCCGGCGAAGTGCTGGATATGGGCGTGGCTCACGGCTTCATTAACAAGAGTGGGGCCTGGTATGTCAGAGATAATGAACGCATCGGGCAGGGCCGGGACAATGCGATTACTTTTCTCAAGGAGCACCCGGATATGCTGGATGAGGTTGAAGGTCAGGTGCGTGAGAAACTTGGTTTGAAAGCCGCAGCGATTAGCACTGAATAAGGAACAACTGGCAGCTTATCGATATGCTGCCCGCCTGCTTGCCGGGCGTGAATATTGTGCGGCACAAATACGCGCCAAATTGCTGTTGCGTGAATTTGAAACGGATTGTATTTCTACAGTGCTTGCCGAACTCAGGAACGATGGTTATCTGAGTGAAGTTCGTTTTGCCGAATCTTTTCTGCGTTTCAGGCTGAAAAAGGGGGAGGTTCCCTGGCTTGCAGCCCTGAAGGCCAGACAGAAAGGAGTCGATGAACAGGCCTTACAGCTTGCATTGGCAGAGGCTGAGGCGGGTTTTGATAACATGCAGGCTTGCCGGGATGTACTGGGTAAGCGTGATCCGCAAGGCTTGCGACACCATGAAAAGCGGGTTTGGCAACGCCATGCCCGTTTTTTGCAGAATAAAGGTTTTGATACTGCTACGATTGTGCATGTGATGAATGAGGATCGCAATCCGGATTGTTGATAAATCATTTCGGGTAAACAGGGTAGGGGAAGGTGCATTGAAAACATCCGAAATCAGGAAGAAATTTCTCGATTATTTTGCCGGTAAAGGGCACGAGGTAGTGGCCTCAAGCTCGTTGGTGCCGCATGGCGACCCGACGTTGATGTTTACCAATGCAGGCATGGTGCAGTTCAAGCATACTTTCCTTGGCAATGAATCGCGCCCTTATGCCACGGCTGTCAGCAGCCAGAAATGCGTACGTGCCGGTGGCAAACACAATGATCTGGAAAATGTCGGCCATACAGCGCGCCACCACACATTTTTTGAAATGCTCGGTAACTTCTCCTTTGGTGATTATTTCAAACACGATGCCATTGCTTATGCCTGGGAATTCCTCACGGTTGAGTTGAAACTGGATCCATCCCGCTTGTTCGTTACGGTATTTGAAGAAGATGATGAAGCTTATGATATCTGGGCCAATGAGATCGGCGTTGCAAAAGACAAAATCGCCCGCATTGGCGCTAAGGATAACTTCTGGTCGATGGGTGATACCGGCCCCTGCGGCCCATGCTCTGAGATTTTCTATGATCATGGCAGCGAAATATGGGGTGGGCCACCGGGTACGCCGGAAGAAGATGGCGACCGTTATGTGGAAATCTGGAATCTGGTCTTTATGCAGTATGATCGCGATGAAGAGGGGACTCTGAATCCCTTACCCAAACCATCGGTCGATACCGGCATGGGGCTTGAGCGTGTGGCTGCAGTTTTGCAGGGCACGCACAATAATTATGATATTGATCTGTTTAAAAATCTGATTGATGCAGCTTGTGATGAAACGGGTATCACCTTTGGCGAGGATGAGGTCAAAGATGTTTCTCTGCGCGTGCTGGCTGATCATTTGCGCTCCGTGGCGTTTTTACTGGCTGATGGTGTGCTGCCCGGCAACGAAGGGCGCGGTTGCGTGTTGCGCCGAATTTTGCGCCGCGCCTGCCGCCATGGCCGTCTGCTGGGCAAAGAAGAAGCCTTCATTTATAAACTGGTGGATACACTGGTATCCGAGATGGGCGGCCATTTCGCGGACCTCAAAGAAAGCCAGAGCAATATTGAGCATGTGATTCGCATTGAAGAAGAGCGTTTTATCAAAACACTGGATAAAGGTCTGAAACTGGTGGAGCAGGCCGTAGTCGATGCCGGTGAGGGCGGCACAATTCCGGGCCAAACGCTGTTTACGTTATACGACACGTTCGGTTTCCCAACCGATCTGACTGCGGACATTCTCAAAGGTTCCGACATCAAACTGGATATGGCCGGTTTTGAGACCTGTATGGAAGAGCAGCGCACACGTGCACGTGCTGCCTGGGGCGGTTCAGGTGAATCGGCCTTGCCGAAAGCACTGTTTGAATTGCGCGAGAAGCATGGCCCGACCGAATTTCTGGGTTACTCCACGCTGATCGCTGAGGGTGTCATCACCGGCCTGCTCAAAGACGGCGAAGCGGTGGCTGCCCTGAATGCGGGTGATGAGGCCTGGCTGATCAGTAATCAGACGCCATTTTATGGCGAATCGGGTGGGCAAACGGGTGATACCGGTGTGATTACAACTGCTGATGCTGTGTTCAATGTGTCCGATACCAAGAAACTGCTCTCTGATCTGTTCGTGCATGTCGGTAAACTGGCCAAGGGTTCTATCGAGGCAGGCGGCACTGCGCACTTTGAGGTGACTGATAAACGTCGTGATGCTATCCGGCGCAATCACACGGCGACTCACCTGATGCATGCGGTGTTGCGCAGTGTGCTGGGCGATCATGTCAAACAGGCAGGCTCTGCTGTTGATGAAGAACGATTGCGTTTTGATTTCAATCACTTCCATGGATTGTCTAAAGAAGAGCTTCAATTAATTGAGATGCAGGTTAATGCAGCCATCTGGGCCAATGATGTCGTGGAAACCAAACTGATGACACAGGATGAAGCCGTGGCATCGGGTGCCATGGCCCTGTTTGGCGAGAAATATGGTAATGAAGTGCGCGTGGTTTCGGCAGGTTTTTCAACCGAGTTGTGTGGCGGTACGCACGTCTCAGCCACAGGTGATATCGGCCCCTTTCGCATCACATCCGAAACGGGTATCGCAGCCGGTGTACGGCGAATCGAAGCAGTGACCGGAGCAGCGGCTTATCGGGCTGCGGTTACAGATCGCGAGCAACTGGGTGATGTGGCGGGCCAGTTAAAGGCGCAAACGGGAGAAGTTTCACAAGCTATTTCGCAGCTTCAGTCTAAATTGAAGGAAGCTGAAAAAGAGCTGACCAGCCTGCGCGCCAAACAGTCAACAGGATTGCTCGATGATTTGATTCAGGGTGCCGTTGATGTTAATGGTGTGAAACTGCTTACTGCTGAAGTATCCGGTGTGAAAGATATGCGCGATTTCATGGACAAGGCCAAGAATAAGCTCAAATCCGGTGTTATCGTGTTTGGCATGAAAAACGGCCCGAAGGTTCAACTGGTTGCCGGTGTCACCAAAGATCTGGTCGGCCAGTTTAATGCCGGCAATATTGTCCGCGAAGTAGCGACAATCTGTGGCGGCAGAGGCGGCGGCAAGCCTGATATGGCCATGGCCGGTGGCACTGAGCCTGAAAAATTGAAACAAGCTTTGGCTTCTGTTGCTGATTTGATTAAATCATAGGCTGCATAAAGACACCTATGGTTTGGTTGTATCTTGCATCTGAACAAAGTGAAGGGAGTATATCATGGCTGCGGTAATAAGACTTTCGGATGATCTTGTAGCTGATGCGAAGCTTTTTGCAAAAGCTCAACATCGAACTCCTTCCCAACAAGTTGAGCATTGGGCTCGACTCGGTAAAGTCGCAGAAGAAAATCCTGATTTACCACTTAGTTTTATCAATGGCGTTCTTGTGGGACTTGAAGAGGTGAAAGCAGGCAAGCTGAGTGAGTATACATTCGGTTGAAAGTTATTCAGGCTAATAGTTTCAAGTGTATCATACATAAGATGCATCCCATTCAGGAGCAAACCCTGGATAAATATAATAATTTATATCAAGAGATAAAACGATGAATGATCTATTGACTCAATCGTTTATGATATCGCTACTGCTGATATCGATTGTCTTCCTGCTGGGTTGGATATTGAGCCACCGTAAGCAGAAACGGCTTCATGAAGCACTGGAGCTTGAATGTAGTGAGTTCCGCCTTACCAATCAGGGACTGGAGGCCGAACTAGTTGATCAGAAAATGGCACGGGCAACGCTGGATGAGCGCATTGAGCAACTGGACAAACAGCTGGCCGAATATAATTTACGCCTGAATCAGAAAGAAAATACCATTGCTGAGATGAACCATGATGCCATCGCTCAACTCTCCCGCATCAAGGAGCTGGAAACCACGCTGGATCGAGATCATCAGGCAGCCGAGGAAAAACTGGCCTTGCTTGATGATGCCAAACAGAAACTGGGCAATGAATTCAAGTTGCTGGCCAACCAGATTTTTGAAGAGAAGGGCAAAGCCTTCTCAGAGCAGAATCGCAGCAGCCTTGATGAGATTCTTAAACCCATGCGTGAGCAGATGGGTGATTTCCGCAAACGCGTCGATGAGGTGCACCTCAACGATGCAAAAGATCGCGCCTCACTCAAGGAACACCTGTCTCATCTCGAAAAACTGAATCGCCAGATGAGCGAGGATGCACTTAATCTCACTCAGGCTCTGAAAGGGGAGAGCAAAGCACAGGGCAACTGGGGCGAAATGATTCTGGAGCGCCTGCTGGAAGCCTCGGGCTTACGCGAAGGTCATGAGTTTGCCCGCGAACAGTCGTTTACCGACGAAGAAGGCAAACGTCTGCGCCCGGATGTGGTGATTTACATGCCCGGTGATAAACAGGTGATTATCGATTCCAAGGTTTCTTTAACCGATTACGAGCGCGCTGTTTCCGCCACTGATGAGAATGAGCGTGATACAGCGCTGCGGGCGCATGTGCGCAGCCTCAAATATCATATTCAGGAATTATCAGGAAAACGTTACGAGCATCTTCCCAATGTGCACAGCCCTGATTATGTATTGATGTTCATGCCCATTGAGGGAGCTTACCTGATGGCCATAGAAGCCGATCAGAGTATCTTTGAAAGCGCTTTTGAGCAGCGGGTGGCTGTGGTTACCCCCTCAACCCTTTACGCCACCCTGAAACTAATCGAACAACTCTGGCGCCACGAGAAACAGAGCGATAATGTGATCAAGTTAATTGACCGCGCCAGCAAACTACACGACAAAATGGTCGATTTCGTTTCCGCCTTCGAAGAGATAGGCCAGCGCCTCGATCAGGCCCAAGCCGCTTACGGCACAGCCCACAACCGAATCAAGTCCGGCCACGGCAATGTAATCAGCCAGATAAGTACACTGGGCAAACTGGCAGGCAAAACAAAAAAGGAACTACCAAATCCTTTGGTAGAAGCCGCAGCACTCCAGGATCAGCCAGAAGAAAATGTGCAAAAAGATACCTAGAGACTTGTTTAAGTTCATTGAATGAGACTATAGAGTTGAAGGAATTATTCGACGGTACAATGGTAAGAATGGGAGGGGTGTAATGGCACTGATTGAAGGGTTTAGAATCCAGAATTATAGATCACTTCGTAATATTGCGATGGGGCGGATAGGTACAGATAAATCACTGCGGGGTGCAGAGCCATTAACACCGATGACTGCAGTAATCGGAAAGAACGGTGTTGGTAAAAGCTCTATTTTTGATGCCTTTGGCTTTTTAGCCGACTGCATGGAAACAGATCTAGAGACAGCCTGCAATGCAAAAAAAAGAGGGGGATATGATAAGCTAGTATCATCAGGTGGAAATGAGCCAATCTCTTTTACAATTTATTACCGTGAGTCAAAAAATGATCGACCTATTACTTATGAGGTCTCAATCGCAAAAGATCCAAGAACTGAGTTACCAGTTGTAATTTCTGAGAGACTCAGGCAACGGCGAAAAAACAAATCTAGTGGCTGGCCTTTATCATTCCTTCGATTAGAATTTGGTAAGGGTGATGTCTGGGTTGGTGATGACAGTGTTGAAGGCGATGAGTTTGCAAGAAGGACGGAAGAGCTTGATCCCCATAAATTAGGCATTGTAACACTTGCTGAACATATCAAAGAGAATCCTCGCATAAAGAAATTCAAAGACTTTATTCAGAACTGGTACTTGAGCTACTTTACTCCGGATGCCGCCAGAGAGATTCCACAAGCAGGGGTGCAGAAGCACCTTAATCTTCATGGTGATAATATAGGTAATGTTGTACAATACCTTGAGCGCAGTCATCCCATTATTTTCAAAAGAATTCTTGAAGATATCTCAAATAAAATTCCTGGGATAGGTACCATTGAACCATATAGAGATGTAGTAACTAACAACCTTTATCTGCTTTTTAATGACAAAGGGTTTGCTAAGCCATTTACCCAACAGCAAATGTCTGACGGCACGCTAAAGATGTTCAGTTATATGCTTCTACTTCAAGACCCCGAACCAGCTCCATTTATTTGTATTGAAGAGCCGGAAAATGGTCTTTATCATAAACTTTTGGAAACCTTAGCATTGGAATTCCGCGAGCATGCCACAGGAAGAAAAGGTGCATCACAAATATTCATTACAACTCACCAGCCATATTTCGTAGATGCGATGGAGCCGAATGAAGTTTGGGTATTAGAAAAGGGTGAGGATGGGTTTTCAACTATAACCAGAGCCAGTGAGGTTCAGTTTATCCAAAACATGGTTGACCAAGGACAGCCTCTTGGAGCCTTGTGGTACAGTGATTATTTGGATGCGAGATAAGTTATGCACTTCGAGTTTCTTGTCGAAGGGCAGACTGAGCTAACTGCCTTATCCATTTTAGCGAAAAAAATTATTGGTGAGTATGATCAACCTCATACATGGAGAATTCATAAGCACCGGGGGATTGGTAAGGTTCCTGATGATCCGACTGCTAAGCCTAATAGGAATGACCCTACCTTGTTACACAACTTGCCAGCGAAGCTCAGAGCATATGGAGAAGAAGACCGAGATGACGTTGTTGTTGTAATATTAGTGGATCTTGATGACAGGGATGACTGTATTGCATTTAAGTCTGAACTTGTAGGTTTTCTGGATCATTGTAGAAGGAAACCCAATTCTCTTTTTCGCATAGCTATTGAAGAACTGGAAGCGTGGTTTCTTGGTGATCACTTAGCTATTAAACAGGCATTTCCTTCAGTACATCAAGAGGTTTTGGATGGGTATATACAAGACTCTCAGTGTGGAACTTGGGAAAAGCTTGCCGATGCGATCTATCCAGGAGGACTGGCAGCACTAACGCGTCAGTACGGCAAGCGATCTGTCCGAATTCTTGAAGAGAAGCGTGTGTGGGCAAAAGAAATTTGTCCACACTTGGATATCAATAATAATCTTTCTCCGAGCTTTCAATACTTTCGTGATGGAATTCAAAAATGGCTTCAGTAAAGTTTACTCAAGAACTTTTGGGATTCAGGGGAAACTGGATGCAGTTTACCTATTTCATCATGACGAAGGCTAAACTTGGAATTCAATCGATCATTATAGGGATCAATGGGGTCAGACTCGATTGATTTATTAGAGTGAATTTATCCTTTAATTTCAACTATTTGAATTAAAGGGACATAATACTTAATTCAGTAGTGATAGCGGCAGGAGATGATGGTTAGACGGTTACCATCGACTGCATAGACGAGGCCGTTCGATTCATCTATTCGCCGGCACCAGAAGCCGGAGAGGTTTTCACGCAGGGGTTCCGGTTTCCCGATTCCTTCAAAGGGGGAGCGCATCGTGTCCCGAATCAGTTTGTTAATGCGTTTCAGAGTTTTACGATCCTGAGTTTGCCACCAGACATAATCTTTCCATACTTCATCGATCCAGCAGAGCAGTTTAGTCATCGGGCAGAGCATGCTCAGTTGTTTTCCCCTGGCTGTACTGCCCAATTGATTTTTGCAGGTGTGCTGCATTGGCTGGCGATTTCAACAGGTGAACGGTCTCCATCAGGCTGTTGAACGAATCCAGCGACATGACCACGCTATCTGCGGCATCACGGCGATTGATTACCGTGTAATCGGCATCTTCGGCCACCTCATCCAGTACCCGTTTCAGATTGTTTCTTGCTTCAGTGAAGTTGACAACTTGCATGGTATAGCTCCTGATATGTACAGCTTACTGCACAAGTGTAGATCGCCCATAAAATATGTGCAACCTATTAGGGCCTGTTAACACTATTTGATGGTTTCGATGATCAAGGCGAAGTAAATGAAGAAAGAAAAGACGACATCGAGTTTATCAAAGCGGGAAAAGATTCGACGAAAACCTTTGAGTCTTCTAAATAGCCGCTCAACCTGATTTCGGTCTTTATAAATCTCCGTATCATATTCCCAAGGGTTTTTCCGGTTCGATTTTGGGGGAACTACAGGTAAGAAACCAAGCTCCAATGCCAATTGGCGTGTCTCATCACCTTCATATGCCCTGTCCATAATAAGATGAGGCGCAGAAATAGGTCGCGTGGGGAGTTCTCGCATTAATTTGCGTCCTTCAGGGGCATCGTGAGCATTGCCAGGGGAGAGTGAAAAGCTTACAGCGCAACGATCATTGGCGGCAACAAGGTGAATCTTTGTCGTCCAGCCAGCTCGCGACTTTCCTATGGCTTGCGGGCCGTTTTTTTTAGAGCGCCTGTACCATCAGGGTGAACTTT
>JAJRTX010000187.1 GCA_021545665.1 Zetaproteobacteria bacterium | reverse complement strand
TATTGACTGCAACGCCGGTAATCACGCGCATGCCTTCTTCCTGATCGACAACGGCATTCTCAGCAGCAATACGTTCCGCCTGATTAAATTCAACGCGAGCACGTGATTCATACACTTCAGCCGGGTTTGCCATGCCGACTTCAAGACGCTTTTCAGTTAGCTTTAGCTGCTGCTGAAGTACTTCACCTTCTGTTCTTGTCACATATTCATTATCGTGCGCCGCCAGTGTCAGCAAATAACTTTCCGCACTGCGCAACATTAACTCCTGCTCAGCAGCCGTTAGCAGATAATCCGCCTGACTAATCTCCGCTTTGGCCACTTTTCGTTGTTGAAAGAAGCCCAACCGGAATACCGGCTGATTCAACGAAAGAGATAATACATCGGTAGGAAAATCGGATTCACCACTGCCAAATACATCGTTTTCACTGCGGTTAATAACCTGGTTGGTCTGAATTGAATCGTAGCCAAAATCGATGCTGGGATAGTACAAGCCTTTTTTCTGTCGTCCGACCTGCTGAACCGCCTGATTTTCATTGCGTGCAGCCTTCAAAACATCATCGTTTTCCAGCGCCATTTGATATACCGCCAGTAGATCTGCCGAATTAGCAGGCATCGACGTCATAAAAAATATCAATACCAGTATTGCGCCTGCAAATCGATCCTTGAATAAATGCATACATTCCTCAGTGATTTCAATTACTTAAATTATTTATATATTGTTTTTAAATGGCATATACAAGACCAGCGGACGATATATGCCGACAGAGAGCATATAATAAAATAATGCACAGGGGAAATTTAAATATGTCTTTTTTTGACTATTTATTCCCCAAATTACCAGCACTTTTTGTATGTGTTTTTGTTACCCCCTACTCCTGAATCTAACCACTGAAAACACCTGTACTTCCACATATCCGGGTGCGTATACTTTCGAAGCTAAATCTCACTCTATTCGACCCTATTCAACCTTATCCGACCATAAAAAGATGAACAGCCCCGTATCTCAGGCAGCCGTCCTGCCCTTTAAGATATTAGAAGATCTCGCTATACCCTGTGGTTATGAGCGATCATTCAAGCTTTCTGAGGGCAATATCCTGGCTAATCGTTATCTACTGGGGATTAATACTGCGGATGTGACGCACCAGCAGTTAATAGATGCCTGCCATCAACTCGAGATGCCAGCACCGCTATTGGAACAATTTCAGGCAGGGCTCGCGGGTGCCAATCTTGTATTTCTGGGATTCGAGGCCGACTCTCAAGGAGGGGCATTGTTCAAGGTGTACCTTGAATACTGGGATGCGCTACAAAAAAAACTACAACACAACCCGGCACTGAGTGAGCCCCATCTATTACACAGGGGTTTTAAATGGAAGTTCAATAAGCCGGGGAAAAACCTGATCACCGAATATCAATGTCTTCCGGGATTGAGCACAGTTAATATTCAGCAACGAATTGAATCTCAATACCCTGGTACGGTTGCGCCAAAATGCCTGCAAGCAATTAATCACATTATTAACTTAGCTCAACGTAAAGTACCCGAAAAGAAATTCATCTATGTCGAGGTCAGCGAACCCGGTAACTCGCGTCGTTCTTTTGATTTGAATCTCTACCCTGCTGGATTGACGGTACAGGAAATCATCAAGCCGCTAACTGATGCTGCGGCCTTGCTAAACCTTGACATGGGGCAGTTTGATCAACTGATGTCGATAGTGTCGGGTAAATTGTTCGGTCACATTTCTGCGGGAATAGGTCGTAACGGAGATGAATATCTCACCATCTACTATGAAAACTAGCAATTTAAGTGATCAGGCCCTGGTTGATGCAATTCGCAGTTCCACGCCTATCCACCAGGATTATGTAGACGAATACTATCGACGATGCATCCCGCTCTATCTCGATTTTATCGGCATCCACTGGCACACGGGTTTCTACCTGGATGACAAGAATGACATCTCGGCAGAGGACCAAACTCGCATGATCCGGACGATTGCTGACTCAATCAAGCTTAACCAGCAAGACAGTGTACTGGATGTGGGCTGTGGCATAGCTGCGACGGCTTGCTACTTGGCAAACTATTATGGCTGCACCGTTCATGGACTCACGCCGGTAGTTGCGCAGAAAGAAATAGCAACACGAATGATCACCAACCAGAATCTAGATGAGCTGGTGAATGTCGACCTCGGTCATGCCTCCGCCCTGCCCTATGATGACAATAGCTTTGATGTTCTTTTCTTTTTTGAATCGCCGTGTCACTTCCCTGATCGACAGCTGTTTTTTAACGAAGCATTCAGGGTATTAAAACCCGGTGGCCGGCTGGCAGGAGAAGACTGGTTAGTCTGCGATCTCTCGAACAGCAATCAGATCAGGCAGTATATTAAACCCATATGTAGAAGCTGGGCCATACCGATGCTTGGTGATGGCGCATCGTACAAAGAGCAAATGCGCAATGCTGGGTTTACTGATGTGTCATACACTGATATGCGGACAGAAATGCCGTTGAGTAGAGGTTTTTCTGTGCATCCTGAACAACAGATCTCGTTGCAGCAGGAAATCCAGCATTGCCAGAACCCGTTGCTTGCACTGACACTGGAGGGTTTGTTAAAACTAGGGCAGGCGCTCACTGCTCAGGCTTTTACAATAGGCCGATTCAGCTCGGTAAAGCCTGCGTAACTCAATCGAAGAACTCATTCAGAAACTTCATTCAAAAATCACATTCGAAAATACAAACTGATGCCAGCCACATTCCCAATCCACCTGTTTGAAGAACATTCCGCCAGCTTACCCATCTGGTGGCAAAACCGAGCCAGTCCGTGTACAGCGGTTTATCTGGATGCACACCTGGATCTGCAGCAAATTAGTGAAGAACAATTACAGTCACTTAAAAATTGTGACAGCCTGGACGAGTTCAAAGCGCTTGAGGCACCTCACCACCTCATTCAGAACACCCGCTACGCCTATGGCATAGAAAACTTTCTCTACCCTGCCAGTCAGTTAAAATTGATAGACCGCCTGATCTGGGTGGTTCCTCCCCATATACCCCGATCCTATAACGCTACTCTGCTGGAATATATACAGCAGATGGATGGCATCAGTTTTGAAGAGTTATCCGGCTTCGTTGAAGTATTCGAAGGCGTGCTGCGAGGTCAGTTACTGGGACTGGATATAACCATTTGCGAATTCCATCATCTGCATAAACTTAATGTAAGTAATCATTATTATCTGGATATTGATATCGATTACTTCGTCAAAGTACCTGAAGACCGGCTTTGGGTGGATCCGGGGCAGGTAGTTGAACAAGTCCTGAAACAACTTGGAGCTCCTGTTATTGCCACTGTGTCACGGGCGGTCAGTAGTGGGCACACCCCGCTCTCATTACGATTTGTTGGCGACTATGTTACCGCTGTTATTGCCGGCGAGAAATCAGAATCAAACCATTTTCATCAACTGTATCTGGCTACCCTTTCAATTGAGAAAAACCAGACAGAGAAGGCAATTTCTCTCTGCCAGCAAGCGATTACCACACATGCTGACTGCGCCGCCAGTCACTATCTGCTTGGCAAGGCAATGAATCAGGCGGATATAACAGGAGGAGAATCAAACATTAAGCACGCAATGAAGCTGGATGATCAGTACAATTACGATCTGTCACGAGAAGCATCGAGCTTTCCAAACCGTCATCGCGAACTCCACAGTGACCAATTGAATTTACTGGCAACACAATTAAATACACGCACATTTGAATCTAAGGAACGCTGTTTCGCTGAAATTGCGATAGGACTGCTGTATGCCGAACACGGAATGTTAAAACAGGCCTGGGAACTTCTACAGAAACAAAGCGGAGAGTTAGCTGATCACTGCGACCTGTTGATGGCTATCGCACGCGGAGTACTTGCAAGTAATGAGCCCTATAAGGCAAAACAACTGCTTGAACTTGCAACAAAAGACATTAAAACACGAACTGGTGCAACGATGCTGATAGGTGACCTGGCTTTCATGGCCGGCAATATAAAACTAGCTGACGAATTTTATCTGAAAACCAGTGGCTATGCCCCTGCCTGGATGGCACCTCTGGAACGACGATTATTTTGTTTAGAAAGGCTGGATGAAAGAGATAAACTCAATACATTGAAGGAACGTATTGAGCAGCGAAAACAGGTGTTATCCAGTCTGATCATTGAATCGCGTGATTAGCATGACGATTGCTGCGCAACCAGATCAGTTATCGTTTCCACCAAGGCACGACCAGACTCATCATCCTCGGTTAACCTGAACCTGGCCTGTGAAATCTTCTGCCGCTGCTGCTCTCGCCAACCCGCATCCTTTGCCAGACGCACAGCCAGCTCAACATAATGTGTTTCATCTTGAGCTATCAAGGCCACATACTGCATTTTTTGATAAATAGCATAGCTATGCCGGCCACGCATCCATTGCCCTGGTAAGGTCACCACAGGTAAATCACAATTAAGCGCTTCAAGGGTTGAGTTGCAACCCGACCATTCGACTGTATCCAGACTAAAATCAGCACGCCGGTTAAGAGCATGAAAATCATCACGGTTGAGGCGCGGCATAAACAACACCTTTTTTTCAAAGTTTAGCCCTGCGTCCTCAAAGCAGGCTAACAAGCGCTTTTTAAGCAATCGAGTAGAACCTTCTGCACCCTCAATAAAGATCAGCTTTATCTCACTCACCTGCCTGGCGATTTCCACCAATAGATAATCATGCTGCGGAAGATACTTCGACAAATTTTGCACACACAGACAAATTATTTCATCATCAGAAAATCCAAAATCAACTATTGTGCTTGCATCGTACTCAGGGGACGCCCAGCTAAATGAGAGGCCCGCTAAGCGAACTAATTTTTCAGTATATTGCGATTGTGCCGCTTCTGGCTCCATTAATTCACTACTAAGGAAATAATCCATGGTGGGTAAGCCGGAAGTCACGGGATGCCCCCAGGACACACACTGTATTTTAGCCAGTCGCTGGGTTGCGAGCTGACAAGTCACTGGATGCATGCCAACCTCAGGATAAATTAATACATCTATTTCATCATTCATAATCACAGTTGCAAACTGCTGAGCGCTTAGGCCCGAATGAAAATGTGCGCAAAGATTTTCTGCCTCAGCCGTGGCCAGATCCTGACGCATACCAGTATAATAAGCCGAGACTTCACACTCTTCAGTGAGTGATTTCAACCAGCCCTGTATCGGTATTTTCCAGTTAGAGTGATCATAGAAAAAAGCAGAGACTATGCCAACCCTGAGAAGGCCGGGTTTGCGTGATGCAGGGAATGATTCAGGTTCATACCGTTGAATTGAGTTGCTAACAAAATTACCGTAAACCATCTGTAGCGCCTTATCGTTCCTGCCCTGGTATGGCAACAAAAATGGCTGCATAGAGCCCACTGACATCATCGTTAGCTCAATCTGACCTGAGGCCTCAGATGTGGCATCTGTCGATAAATCTTTAAGTCTGGATTCATAAGCACTGCGAGCTACATCGATGGACTCCTTACTGAAATAAACAGTTTCTAGCTCACAGACACAACGCGCCCAAAGCGCAGTCATATTTTCTGGGTCAATCTGTATCACTCTGTCCAGCAGTTCTCTAGCCTGGACATGAAAACCCTGGTTCTGCTTTGCCATTCCAGCATTAATACCAGCCTCAATAAAGTGCGGGTTAATTTCAATTGCTTTAGAAAAGTGAAACAGTGCACGATCTATATCACCAACGTCGCTGAAGCTTGCGCCTAAATTATTATGCGCCTCTGCATACTTATATTTGATACCTATTGCGGCTTTAAATAATTTAATCGCCTGTTTTGGCTTTTGCTGCTGCTGATACAAAACACCGAGAGTATTGAGTGCCTGAACAAAGTCAGCTTGAATCTCAAGACAACGTAAATAACTTTTTTCCGCCTCCACCAGCTTGCCCAGCTGCTCCTTGATGGCGGGTGCCGCCAGCTGCCTGCCGTCGTCGGTGGCGCAGCCGGAGGGAAAGAAATACTTGAATTCGAAGATGCCGAAGGCGGTGCTGAGATACTTGCCCTGGATGGCGCGGCTGACCGTCGACGCATGCACGTCGAGGAGGGAGGCGACGTCATCGAGGCTGGCGGGCCGCAGGCGGCTCGGCCCCGCTTCGAAGAACTCCGGCTGGATGGCGGCGATGGCGCGGGCGACGGACGTCAGCGTCAGGCGACGCTGCTCAATCTCCCTTATCAGCTCGGCCGCCCGGGCTATCTGCCTGCGGATATAGTCGCGTTCGCCGGCATCGGCGCCGGGGCTGTCCGCCAGCCGCCGGCAGGCG
>JAJRTX010000186.1 GCA_021545665.1 Zetaproteobacteria bacterium | reverse complement strand
GTAACAGGGCAGCAACCTGGTATCAAGGTATTGCTGACTTCGGGCTATACCGCGAAGAAGATTACCCACGATGGACTTGAGCGGGTTTCTGCTAATATCCTTGCCAAGCCATATCGGAAGGCTGAGCTGGCCCAACGTATCAGGATGGTACTTGGTGAGAGGATAGATCTGGTAGAAAATCGGGTAAGCGCACTCAACACAAAAGAGTGCCTCGACGGCCGCACTATCCTGGTGGTTGATGATGAAGAGGATGTGCGGGAGTTGTTTAAATTCAATCTGGAAAGACTGGGTTGTAGGGCCATCCTGGCTTGTAATGGCGATGAAGCGATTGTCTTTTACCAGCAATCACTGGAGAGTGGCGAACCGGTCGATGCCGTTCTACTGGATCTCTCCCTTCCCGGAAGTATGGATGGAAAAGAAGTGGCGGATAAAATACGAAATATTGACCCAGACGCCAGAATCATTGTAGCAAGCGGACATACGACGGGTCCGGAGATGACTCAATATAAGAATTATGGATTTAATGGCGCGCTGGATAAAGATTTTAACAGGGAAAAAATCAGGCAGGTACTCGAACAGGTGCTATTACCCATTCCATGATGAGTATTGTAGCTTTTCATAAGAACCACGCTATTTGGCAATTTATTGTAAAGAACCCGGTTTACGTAATATGGAGACAGTGACATGAATCAGCCCAGGTTGATAGTGATCGATGACGAACCTGATCTGGCGGGTTTTGTGTGCGAAGTAGCAGGACAGACAGGCTATGCTGTTGAGCAGTACCATAATGCAGGGTTATTCATCGAACAATATGATAAATGCGCTGATGTTATTGTACTTGACCTGATGATGCCGGGTATGGATGGTGTTGAGGTGATCCGTTTTTTGGCAGGCATTGACTGTGATACCCAGTTGATCCTGATCAGTGGGTTTGACTCAGGTGTCCTCCACTCGGCACAGAAGCTGGCAACGGAGCAAGGGCTCAATTTTGTCGGAAGTCTGAACAAACCCTTTCGCTATGATGATTTGCATAAATTACTGAGCGAGTTGTCCATTACGGCCAAAAGTGCTGCCCGCCAGATTGCTATTGAGGCACCGCCAGCAGACGAGTTACGCGATGCACTGAAAAACAATGAATTGTTGCTTCATTATCAACCCAAGGTAGGACTCAATGGTTATTCCGTCACCGCCGTAGAGGCACTGGTACGCTGGCAGCACCCGGTTCATGGCTTACTTGCTCCGGACCTGTTTATTCCTGTTGCTGAAAAGCATGGTTTGATTGATGATCTGACATGGATAGTGCTGGAGCAGGCTATGGAGCAATGCCGGTTATGGCAAGATCAGGGGCTTACTGTACAGGTTGCGGTAAACATGTCCTCAGATACGCTGAAAGAACTCAATTTGCCGGAAAAGATGGGTGCTCTTGTTGCGCAGTATGGACAGGATGCTTCCCAGCTTATTCTTGAGGTTACCGAAACGGCCTTGATGCAGGAGTTAACCAAGTCACTGGATATTCTGACCCGGTTACGCATGAGGGGATTTCATCTTTCTATTGACGACTTTGGTACCGGCTACTCCTCATTGGTGCAACTTCACAGGGCACCTTTTTCCGAAATAAAGATTGATCGTTCCTTTGTTATGGATAT
The DNA here is from genome assembly GCA_021545665.1 of Zetaproteobacteria bacterium. Next base: position 5,549 of record JAJRTX010000186.1, on the reverse strand, counting down.
GGAAAGAGACAAGGAATCCTACGCGATCATAGAAACAGTCATTGTGCTGGGGCACAAGCTGGGTATGAAGGTGGTGGCAGAAGGGGTTGAAACCCAGGCCAATCTGGAACAGCTTGCAGCCATGGGCTGCGACCTTGCTCAGGGTTACCACATAGCTCGCCCGCAACTTGGGGAAGTCACCACGGTATGGCTGGTTGAGCATAGCACGGTCGGCTAATCAGGGGGCTTTTAAGTAATCGGACAGTTATTGGTCTACAGTTAATAGTTGTCCGCATCTGTTCGTGAGGAGAGTTATGGTCAACTCAATCATCAAGGTACTTGTTGTCTTTATGCTATTGATGCAAATAGCATCGGCGCATGCCGGCAAACCGCTTGTGCTGGGCATCATTCCCTATGTCAGTCCTGATGTACTTGTGCGGCATCAAAAAAGCCTGAAAGACCACCTTGAGCGAGGCCTGGGCAGACCGATATCAATAGTGACTGCTAAAAATTTCAAGGTGTTTATTAAAAATGCCAAGGCGGGTGTTTATGATCTGGTGTACGCGCCGCCTCATCTTGCGTATCTACTGGAGCAGGACTATGCATATCAGCGTGTTGCCATGACTACTCATAAAAAGCGCGGTTTGTTTATAGTAAAAAAAACTTCCTCCTATAAAAAGTTATCAGATTTGCGTCACACCAGGATTGCACTGGTACCTGCTTTGTCTCTTAATTCGCAAATGGCGCGCAAGGAACTACGTGATGCTGGTTTGAAAGAAAACGAGGATTATACCATCATCAAGGTGAAGAATTTTAGCAATGCCCTGTTTTCTCTGGTAAATAATGATAGTGATGCAGCCCTGTCAGGTGCCAAGCCATGGAAGGTATTTGACAAGCAATATAAGGATGGGCTGAGAGTGCTTGCAAAGACCAGTGTCATGCAGGGATTTATGCTTATGGCTAAACCTGATCTTGAACAGGACACGGTGCAAAAACTTCGACAGTTAAGCCTGTCATTCAATGATACAGCGGCGGGTAAAAAGTATTTGTTTAAAGGTTTAAAGTTGATCGATGACAAGTCTACGCAAGGCCTTGATGAGTTCACTACAATATTAAAATAGCAATCATCATGTTGTTCAAAAAAATAAGAAAATCCCTGAGGCTAAAATTAATACTGGCAAGCGTGGCGGTAGAGGTCGTTATGCTGTCGCTACTGCTTGGTAATAGCCTGCGCCTTATTAACAATACGATACAGGAACAAACCGCACTTTACGTTGAGTCGATTAACCCTTTGCTGATTGTGTCGCTCAGTGAGTATGTATTTACCAGAGATTTTGCATCGCTAATCGTTGTGCTGGACAAGCTGGTGAAGGCTCCAATGAGCAGTTTTACCTATATCGCAGTTTTTGATGATCAGCATAATGCTTATGCAAAAACAGACGGCACACCCGATAAACTTCAAATTGTTGGCCAGGGCGAGAAAAGCAGGCTGGATAGTAACATTCTTCATGAGTCAACGTCTTTGTATCTGGCAGATCAGAATGTTGGCAAAGTGTACTACGGGCTGGATATATCTGCATTTATTACGTCGAGAGAAAATATATTAAAACAGGGCGTGCTGATTGCGGTGCTCGAAATTTTACTGACAGCTCTGCTGTTGAGTCTTGTCGGTTACTATCTGACACGTCATTTGTATGAATTGCTAACCGGTATCAGGAAGGTTGCTCATGGGCAATATGACAAGGATATATCAATAGCCAGTGAAGATGAAATAGGTCAACTGGCGGCGGGCTACAACATGATGACTCAGGCAGTTCGAGACAGGGTTGATGCACTGACGGATGAGAAACAGCGCTTACAGATAACACTGGAATCTATTGCTGATGCGGTTATTACAACTAACAAGTCGGGCGAGATTGATTATATTAATCCGGTAGCAGAGGCACTGACCGGATGGAACAATCGAGATGGAGCAGGTGTACCGCTGTCAACGGTTTACAAGATACATGATCAGGATACCGGGAAAGAGATTGAGAACCACGTAGTGGAATGTTTGCGTAACAGCGCGGTGTTGCATTCAGGGCCTCGTGCAATACTCGTCACCCGTGAAGGAACCGAACTGGCCATAGAAGATACCGTTGCGCCTATACAGGATCATAATAAAGACACTATTGGTGTAATACTGGTTTTTCGCGACATTACCGAGCGCATAGCAAGAAAAAAGGAGCTGTTACAGCATCGTCACAACCTGGAAAAACTGGTTTCCAGGCGCACGCTAGAGCTGGAAACAATCAATGATGAACTTGAGTCGTTCAGCTACTCGGTGTCACATGATCTCAGGGCACCCTTGCGAAGTATTGATGGTTTCAGCCGGGCACTGCAGGAAGATTGTGAAGAACAGATAAGTGACCATGGTAAGGATTTCCTGCGACGTATCCGAAACTCGGTTCAGCGTATGGGGGTACTGATTGATGACCTGTTAATGCTTTCCAGAACCACCCGTCGGACCTTTACTCCCGAAACGGTCAACATTAGTGGGTTGGCTGAAAAAATTACAGATCAGCTGCGCACCAGAAAGCCTGAAAGAAAAGTTGAACTGATGATACAGCCAGGACTGGAAGTATATGCTGATCCAGGACTGATCGAGACCGTTCTGGAAAATCTGCTTGGTAATGCGTGGAAATACACCGGTAAGCAGGCGCATGCACGTATCGAGCTGGGTCAGATTGTGCAGGACGGTGAGCCCGCTATTTATGTCAGGGATAACGGGGTAGGTTTTGATATGCGTTATGCGGGTAAACTGTTTGGTGCATTCCAGCGCCTTCACAGTACCGATGAATTCCCGGGAACCGGTATTGGTCTGGCAACGGTTGAGCGCATTATCAATCGGCATGGAGGCAGGATATGGGTTGAAGCAGCATTGAATAAAGGTGCAACTTTCTATTTCATTCTGCCGGAGAGTTGATCTAAAGCAAGTTTCCTGCAAAAAAACTACAATATAGCTTGCCCGAGCCGATAAACAGAGTGACTAGATCCGTCAACGGCATGTGCCATAGATGTGCGACCTGGTCTGGTGGCGTAGACGTCTGTTTTATATAGCAATATCAATGGAGTTTCCGCGAATATTTCGGTCTGACGCCTGGCTAATGAGAAGCCGAGGACTCTGATTTGTGTCATCATGATATACATAATAGGTGAGATTTATGACTAAAAATATGGGTCGAATAGACCAGGTGTTACGCCTTGGCATCAGCCTGGTTCTGATATACGCAGGTTTTATTGATCAGCAGCTTATAGATGATAATTTTACCTCGATGATTGTCGGTATTATTGGCATCATAAATCTTCTATCGTCCTTGTCTCGATTTTGTCCTTTTTATTCTATCGCGGGCATTAATACCTGTCACAAAGAAGGCAAATAAACGGTTCGATGCGTCTTAGATATCAAATCCTGTTTTCTGTTCTGGGAATTACATTTTTAGCGCAATCAGTTTTCGGTTTGCTGGCGTATCGTGAAATCATCGAAAGTCGTGGTGACCAGTTAACCACCTTTCTACAGTATCTGACACATGAGATTGCAGAACGCCTTACTTTGTCAGGTGAACCTGGTGTGGCTGAGAGATATCTTGAAGAGCTGCGCCAGAAATACTCAACATCACAATCTGTGTTAATCATTCAGAAAGACAATCGAATCAAGTATATCGCGGGTAAGCCTGGCGTGGGCATTTCAGATTTTTCAAAATACCTGAATGAGGTAGACTTTGGCTCGGACAAGCACGGTTTGATTGATCTGGGTGGTGCCCAGTATTACTGGGCGGTTAGTCAATTACCGAATAAAGAGTATCAGCTGGTAATGATGGAGCCGGCGGGCAACGAGGAGATCAGGATTGCCTCTAGATTAAGGATACGATTGATAAGCTCCGGTTTTGTTATTCTCTGGATGGCGGTATGGATAAGCCTGATTCTTAGTTCAAAAATCACCAGGCAACTGGATGAGAAAAATGATCAGCTCGAACATATGGCTTTGCATGATAGCCTGACAGGCTTGCCTAATCGAACCTTGTTGACTGACCGTCTGGAACAGATGCTACTTCAATCTAGGCGAAATAACGAGATTTTTGCGTTGTTTGTAATTGATCTGGACCGGTTCAAGGAAGTAAATGACACCCTGGGTCATCAGTTTGGTGATGAGTTATTAAAAATGGTCGGCTCACGATTATTAAAGTCGATTCGTGAAGAAGATTCTATTGCACGATTAGGGGGTGATGAATTTGCCGTGTTATTACCAAAAACTGACCAGAAAGGATCAGAGCTTGCTGCGAATAGAATCATTCATTCACTGGATATACCCTTTTGTATTAATGATGTAACGACAGAAAGCAAAGCGAGTATTGGCATTGCTCTTTATCCTGAGCACGGAGAAAATGCCGAGGCATTAATGCAGTATGCTGATGTTGCTATGTATCAGGCCAAAAAATCCCAATCTGGTTATGCGTTATATGATCCTGTTCGTAATACGCACAGCATACGACGACTGCAATTAATGAATAACTTACGCGATGCTGTTGAGAAAAATGAAATCGGTGTTCACTATCAGCCTCTAGTAGATACACGTCGGCAACATGTTGTGAGTGTCGAAATACTTGCTCGCTGGAAACACCCTGAATTGGGGAATATAGGACCCGATGAGTTTATACCCATGGCAGAACAGATGGGGTTAATTCGCATGTTAACCCTCCAGGTACTTGAGCAAGCATTGAAAGATCGCTGCACCTGGAATAAGCAGGGAAATCATTTGGGTATAAACATCAATCTCTCAACATTTTGTTTGCAGGATCTTTCGTTACCTGATGAAATTAATTCACTCTTACAGAAATATGGCGTTGATGCTGCTGAAGTGGAGCTGGAAATTACTGAAAGTGCCTTCATGCATGACCTGAGCAGGGCCGGGAAAATTCTGGATCAACTTCATCATATGGGTCTGCAAATGGCTATAGATGATTTTGGCACAGGCTTTTCATCGTTAAATTACCTGAAAAACTTACCTGTTGATACGTTAAAAATAGACAAGTCATTTGTTATTGATATGTGCCAGAACTCCAGCGACAAGGCAATTGTGAAAACAATAATTGAATTAGGTCATAATCTTGGTTGTCGGGTTGTGGCCGAAGGTGTAGAGAATCAGATGACGCTGGATAGTCTGAAGGCATTGAATGTAGACGTTATGCAGGGCTTTTTCTATAGTAAAGCACTACCTGCGGACTTGTTTATGGCCTGGCTGATTGACTATATCAAGCGGTCATCTACTGAGTAGACTATGACTTCAGGTTGAGTGTGGTACTGGTGAGGTACGCTTTATTTGACTTTCATGCCCGCTTGCGCACCCTCATCTGGCGACAGTATCCACAGGTCTTCACCACCGGGCCCGGCAGCCAGCACCATCCCTTCGGACAGGCCAAAGCGCATTTTACGCGGTGCCAGGTTAGCGACCATCACGGTCAGCTTGCCTTCCAGTTGCTCAGGTGTATAGGCGGATTTAATGCCGGCAAACACGTTGCGGGTCTCGCCGC
>JAJRTX010000185.1 GCA_021545665.1 Zetaproteobacteria bacterium | reverse complement strand
TGGTCACATTGACTCTGGGCTTATACTATATCCTGCCCTGGATTAACTGGGGAGAAGGCCGACAGGCACTATTATTCGATCTGCCTAACAGAAAATTCAATATTTTCATGATGACACTGTGGCCACAGGACTTAATATATTTATCAGCATTACTGATTATTTCTGCCCTTGGACTATTTCTATTCACCTCCGTAGGAGGCCGCCTGTGGTGTGGTTACACCTGTCCGCAAACAGTCTGGACCGAAGTTTTTCTGTGGATAGAACGTAAAATAGAGGGTAGCCGACCCAGGCAAATGAAACTGGCAAAATCGCCCTGGAATGCTGAAAAAATTATTAAAAAAGGCGGTAAACATATAGTCTGGTTGCTATTTGCACTGTGGACAGGTTTTACTTTTGTCGGCTATTTCTCTCCCATCAGGGAGCTCTCTGGTGATTTTATAAACTGGAATCTTGGACCATGGGAAACATTCTGGATATTTTTCTACGGCTTTGCTACCTATGGTAATGCTGGCTGGTTACGTGAACAGGTATGCATATATATGTGCCCCTACGCACGCTTCCAGAGTGTCATGTTCGACGATAACACACTTATTATTTCCTATGATGATAAGCGCGGCGACCCTCGAGGGACACGCAAAAGAGGAAAAGAAAAGCCAACAAATAAGGGGGATTGCTTAGACTGCGGGCTGTGTGTACAAGCCTGTCCCACCGGCATAGACATCCGCGACGGTTTGCAATATGAATGTATCGCCTGTGCTGCCTGTATCGATGCCTGTGATGATGTTATGGAAAAAATGGACTACAGCAAGGGATTGATTCGCTACACCACGCTAAATGAAGTCAAGGGCAATGGACTGCATATTTTCCGACCACGAGTCTTCGTCTATGCGGGTATCCTTGTTGCGCTAGTAATAGCTATGGGCTGGTCATTGGCTACCCGCGTCCCTGTTAGTGTCGACATTACCCGCGACAGAAATATTTTATACCGTGAAGCCAATAATGGCAGTCTGGAAAATGTTTTCCAGATACGCATCATGAATCAGGATAGCAAGGCGCATAATTTTGTCATTTCACTTGAAGGCATGCCGGGTGCAGTCTTAGATAGGGATGAAGAGATGACACGCGTTGAGAGCGGTGAAATTATTGATACACTAATAAGAGTGCAGGCTGAAGAAGACCTGATCAAAGACCGCAGCACGAATATCACAATACGTGTTACCGCTATTGATAACGAAAAACTAACTGATGATGAAGATGCTCGTTTCATCGCACCTGCAGACTGGTTCTAACAACATGAATAATATTGAAGCTATTGAAAAAAGACCCTGGTACAAGGAACCTATGGTTTGGCTGGTGATCGGTATACCCGCATCGTCTGTGATTTACGGCACTTTCTTCCTAATCGTCTCTATCACATCCTTTGATGGTATGGTGGTCGATGATTACTACAAAGTAGGAAAAGAGATTAACCGGGAACTAAAGCGCGACAAAGCCGCTGCCATCCACGGCCTTACCGCACGAGTCATGATCAAAGATAAAACCCTCACCATCTTCATCGCAGCTAATGCTGATTACATTCCACCACCAGCGATGGAAGTGAAATTTATCTATTCAACCCGAGCTGATATTGATAAAGAATTATTTGTCGAACAAAGCTCCCCCGGGATATATAAAGGCAGCTTGCCCGAAATGGAAATCGGGCGCTGGAATGTCCAGCTTGCATCCGATGACTGGCGCTTACTCGGCTCCATGCGCATACCCGACCAAAGAATGATCACCATAATCCCGCTAAAGAAATAAATCTGAGCAGACCTAAAAGGCAATCGTTATCTAAGCAGCCTCTGTCTTAGAAACCTCAGATTAAATACTAAAACAACATCGGAAATTTTTGTCGTATAAGGTTAATTTCCTGCATCAGCTCATCATCAAGCTTAAGAAAAATTGAAGCAATATTTGCTTTCAACTGATCCATATTCGTTGCACCAATTAATGTGGAAGTAACAAATCTCTGCTGTGAGACAAATGCCAATGCCATCTGGCACACATCCAGTTGGTGCCTTTTCGCAAGAGCAATATACTCTGTTATCGCTGCATCTGTTTGTGGTAAGACACGATGCTCATGACGCGTTTCTATCGTGATTCTTGCCCCCTCAGGCCGCTCTCCATTAAGATATTTGCCACTAATCATACCTCGACATAATGGTGACCATGCCAATAGACCACAATCTTCATGCAGCGAAATCTCAGCGAGATCAGGTTCGAAATGACGACACAATAAAGAGTATTCATTTTGTATCGATGCCATTCGTGGCAAATTATTTTCATCCGCCAGCTGTAACCATTTGGACATCCCCCACGCTGTCTCGTTAGAAATTCCGATGCTGCGAATTTTTCCTGACTGAATCAATTGTTTCAGGGCATGCAACACTTCAAGAAAGTTATCGACTTCAGCTTTCGGATCAAAATCAGGAGAATAGCCCCATATCTTACCAAAATGATACGAACCTCTATTCGGCCAGTGTAATTGGTAAAGATCGATATAATCTGTTTTTAATCGTTTCAGGCTCGATTCTAGTGCCAGCTGAATATTCTTTTTATTGATCAAGCTGCCATCACGAATCCAGTTCAATCCCGGCCCGGAAATTTTCGAAGCAAGAATTACCTGATCACGGGTTTTTCTATCAGCAAACCAGTTACCAATAATTTTTTCTGTACTACCATACGTTTCTTTGCCTGGCGGAATGGCATACATTTCCGCCGTATCAAAGAAATTAACCCCCTGCTCCAGAGCATAATCCATCTGTTCAAAGCCATCAGACTGTGTGTTCTGTAAACCCCATGTCATGGTTCCTAAACCAATGACACTAACATCCAGACCGCTACGTCCAAGTTTTCTATATTCCATCTTTCAATCCAATCTGTGCGTTACACAATAATTTAATATCAAACAACATCTGAGTTCAATTTTCGTACCATTGTTATAACCTTTGTAATGTTAACTTGTACTCTTTAATGTCGCCGACTATACCCGTCAGCCCCGCGGGCAACATAACGCAATTGAACAATAGCTTTTCTCGTCAACAGATCCCGCTCGGCTGGCTTACAGTCTATTGCTTCAGCTCCAGCATTGAACACAAGAATAACCATGGCATCTGCCTGTATCTTCGCCTCATGTGCAGAGTAACCCTGGGTTTGCTCTATATAATCAGACAGCTCGACAATGAAATACTGCAATTCACGAGAAACTGCCTTCCTGAATGATAACGAATTCCCGGTTCGCTCACGTAACAATAATCTGAATACATTCGGGTTGCTGTGTATAAACTCCATAAATGTTATGACTGAAGTTTCTATCACGCTACCTTTGCTTCGAATTCGCTGACGGGCTTTGCGCATCAGCTGCCGCAAAGCAACACCACCTTCATCAACCATGGTCAGGCCTAGCTCCTCCATATCCTCAAAATGACGATAGAACGATGTAGGTGCTATACCTGCTTCCCGTGTCACTTCTCTTAAACTTAAACTGGAAAAACTTCTCTCCTGACTAAGCAATCTGAAAGCAGCATCAATTATGGTACGACGTGTTTTTTCTTTCTGTTCAGATCTTTTTACCGCCATACCTCTCCATTAAACCGTATAAAATACATTAGAATTCATCGCTAAGCTAACAAGTGTACTTTTTAACTGGCAATAAAACTATTTTAATCTGTACAAATTCAATATTTCGGCTTACACTTGTACTCTATAATAAAGCAAATGGGGAATTCACTTGGCAACGCAACAACGCACTAAAAAAGCAAAGTTTATCTGGTTAAATGTTATTGTTTTTGCATTAACCACACTAGTCACCTTAGTCGGCGTACCCTACTATGCAGTAACGCATGGTTTTGATGGCTGGCAGATCGCCGCCATGTTGGCAGGCATCGCTTTCTGCGAAATCTCTATTACCGCAGGTTACCACCGCCTGTGGACACATAATGCCTATAAAACTCACCGTTTTATCAGGTCGATATTAATGATAGGCGGAACTTTTGCTACCCAGAATAGCATTCTGCACTGGGCATCAGATCACCGTGTACATCACCGCTATGTCGATAATAACCAGCGTGATCCTTATTCTGCAGGCAGAGGCTTCTGGTATTCCCATATCGGCTGGATGTTACGTGACTATGAAACTTATTATGACCCGGAGTATAAAAATTGCCCGGATCTTAAAAAAGACCCTATCGTCATGTGGCAGCACAAACATTATTTACCTCTGGTGTTAGGCATAAACTTTGGTATTCCTTTACTACTTGGCATCTGGCATGGCGACATTATTGGCATGCTGCTACTGGCAGGTTTCGCCCGCCTCGTGATCTCTCATCACTTTACTTTTTTTATAAATTCTCTGGCTCACATCTGGGGCCGCCAGCCTTATTCTGATCAAAATAGCTCGAAAGATAATGGCTTAATTGCATTCCTAACCATGGGTGAGGGTTATCATAATTTCCACCACAGCTTTCAGCGTGATTTCCGCAATGGCATCTACTGGTGGCAGTTTGATCCAACTAAGTGGCTGATTCGTAGTCTTGCTTATTTCGGCCTGGCATCCAACCTCTATATCACCCCTGAGGCTCGCATTGAGACCATGCGTGCAAAGATGCTATTAATTAACACCAGTAAAAAACTATCACTGATGCCCTCTGCAGAAACTTTAAAGGACCGACTACAACATGAATACGATATGCTGGTAGAAAAAGTAAATGAATTCTCTGAAGCACAAAAAGTGTGGATGGATGCGAAAAAGAAGAAAGCGCTGGCAAACTATGATCTGGCTCTTCTGAAGAAAAAAGTAAAAGCATTGAAAGTTAACTTTCTACAACAGAAAAAAGAATGGCTGATGCTTAATAATAGACTTGCTCTGGGGTGATCAGAGTCGTTGGTCGTTGGTCGTTGGTCGTTGGTCGTTGGTCAAAAATATAGTGATTTATGACATGAGATCTACGACAAACGACAGTTTCAATGCTCTTTGGTTGCTCTGAAATCAACTTCAGGAAAACGTTCGATAGCGAGATCCAGGTTCACCCTGGTTGGAGCAAGATAGGTCAGACTTTCTGAACCATCCAGAGCCAGATTGCTCGATGCTTTTTGCATTAACAAATCAAGGTTTTTCTCATCATCTGCTTCAACCCAACGCGCGGTGGTTACACTAGCTGGTTCAAATATACATTCTACCCGGTATTCAGATTTCAACCTGGAAGCCACCACGTCAAACTGCAGCACGCCGACTGCCCCGAGTATCAACTCATTAGTGTTAAGCGGCCTGAATAGCTGTGTTGCACCTTCTTCACTGAGTTGCTGCAGACCTTTCAATAAAGCTTTATTTTTCAACGGGTCTTTCAGGATTACCCGACGGAACAATTCTGGTGCGAAATGTGGGATTCCTAAAAACTTAAGTTTCTCTCCTTCGGAAAAGGCATCGCCAATCTGTATCGTACCGTGATTGTGTATTCCCAGTATGTCACCCGGCCAGGCATCTTCAGCCGTTGAGCGCTCACCTGCCATGAAGGTTAGTGCATTGTTGACCATCACGTCTCGACCAAGCCGTACCTGGCGCATTTTCATACCGCGGCGGTATTTACCAGACGTAACTCGCATAAAAGCAATTCTATCGCGATGTGCTGGGTCCATATTTGCCTGAATTTTAAAAATAAAACCAGTGAACTTCTCTTCGTCTGGAGAAACCTCACGTTCCATCGATTCTCGCGCACGCGGGGATGGCGCATGCTCAACAAAACTATCTAGTAGAATTTGCACACCAAAGTTATTGATCGCAGAACCAAAAAATACCGGCGTTAATGTCCCGGCAAGATAATCAGATAATGAAAATTCGTAACTCGCACCGCGCACCAGTTCTATTTCTTCACGAAGATCATCAATAATCAACCCTAGACGGCTAGCGGCAAGGTCAGAATCTATACCCTCAATAATTTCACCGTCAATTGCCTTGCTACCTGGTTCATACAGGTAAATACGATCTTCATATAGATGATATACCCCACGAAACTCATTTCCCATACCGATAGGCCAGGTCATTGGCGCACAACGTATATTCAACACCTGCTCAACTTCATCCAGTATCTCTAACGGATCTCTCCCAAAACGATCCATTTTATTAACGAAAGTCATAATCGGCGTAGTTCGTAACCGACATACTTCCATCAATTTAATGGTTCTGGCTTCAACGCCTTTAGCAATGTCAATCACCATTAAAGCCGAATCAACTGCAGTCAGTGTACGATAAGTATCTTCAGAAAAATCTTCATGCCCCGGCGTATCCAGCAAATTAACTATTCGATCACGGTAAGGAAACTGCATCACTGAGGTGGTCACAGAAATACCGCGTTGCTGCTCCATTTCCATCCAGTCAGAGGTTGCATGACGCTCTGCTTTGCGCCCTTTCACCGCACCGGCAAGCTGTATCGCACCGCCAAACAGCAATAGTTTTTCTGTCAGTGTCGTTTTACCGGCATCCGGGTGGGAGATTATTGCGAAAGTCCGGCGACGTGAAACTTGATCCTGTAATTCACTCATTTAAATTTTCATCTAATTATTTATGGTTAATCGTAAGCGGATATGTTCGAACTCATGAATATCTGAGATTACTAGCCACATAGAAATTGAAAGACTTTTGCTCGGCTCTCATTTGCCAGCTATTTCATGTAGAAAAAATCAGTGCAATGAAGGTCGCCATTCAAGCTCAGCAATAATTTTGGCTTCTGCCTCAATTATCTCCTGATTTCGTTGTTCAATTTCATCCTCAGAAAAATAATTCAAGGCCATTTTTTTGAATACATCTCCATGCCGGGCTTCTGTTGCCCAGAGGTCACGATAGAATTCTTTCATTTCAACATCCTCCAGGGCCTCTGCAATAATCCTGAATCTCTCAGCCCCACGAGTTTCAATCACTGACGCGACTAACAGACGATCTAACAACCGTTCATCACGACCATGACGACATATTTTTATCAGCTGATTGACATAAGGGTCCGACTCATCCGGCAGCATCTGCAAACCGCGTTTATTCATTAACTCCAGCACATCACGAAAATGATCCAGCTCATCCTGAGCTACCTGCAATAATTCAGGAATAATTTCGGGACGATCAGGGTATTTCACGATTACTGACATCGCGTAAGCCATTGCTTTACGTTCACAACTTGCGTGATCGATTAAGAATTCATCAAAATTATCCAGTATCACATTCACCCAATCCGGGTCGGTCTTACTGGCAAGTTTGGCACGCAATCGAGGCATGGGGTTTCCTGTGAAAAGTCAAAGGTTAATTTTAACATAAAATATTCGTTTATTTAGTTATTCGTCAGCTTACGGAATCTCAATACCGACCTATACTTTTCCTTCCTTACTCATCCGTCTGCGGTTAATATATTCACATGAACTATTGTCAAAGTTGTGGAGCATCCGTAACCCTACGAATTCCTGATGGGGATAATCGTGAGCGTCATACCTGCAATAAATGTGGAAGCATACATTACCAAAACCCAAATATAGTAGCTGGTTGCTTACCGGTTTTGGAAGATAAAATCCTGCTCTGTAAACGCGCTATCGAACCGCAGCATGGCTACTGGACGCTGCCTGCCGGTTTTATGGAAAATAATGAGACACTGGAACAGGCTGCTAACAGAGAAAGCGAAGAAGAAGCTAATGCTGTACTGAAAAATCTGCGCCTCTATACTGTTATCAGTCTGCCACATATCTCTCAAGTTTATATGATGTATCTGGCCGATTTAAAAAATACTAAATTTCACCCCGGAATTGAAAGTCTACAAACCAGGCTTTTTACTGAAGCGGAAATCCCCTGGGATAAACTGGCATTTAAAACAATTAACCTGACCCTCAAAGCCTATTTTAAAGACAGAAAAAATAATACTTTTCCAATACACTGTCTCTGCATCAACAAAGAGAACCACTAACCATGAATGCCTACGCTGATTTTGAAGCAACTTTTATGGAATGGTTAAGCCCGTTGTTTAACTATTTTGGAAACAACCGTTATATCGTGGCCATCATTATCATTGCTATAACGGTATTGCTGGCCTGGGTGATCACTCAAATTGTTCATAAGTTTTTACACCGGCTATTAACAAAAACGCGCAACACGCTTGATGAGAAAATCCACACGCTACTCAAGCAGCCGGTTTTTCTCACTATTTTGATTTTCGGTTTCAATTTAACCACAGACATCCTGATTTCAAATATATCTCTTATGCAAATGCTGGATTCCATATTCTCCAGCATACTCATATTTGCCTGGGCTCTTTTCTTTGTGCGTTCATCCAAACTGGTACTAAGCACCATCAGCCAGCAGGAAAAAGGTTTCATCACCTCGCATACTCTGCCCATTTTACAAAATACACTTTTCGTCATTATTACCAGTGTTGCAGTCTATTTACTCTTTACGACCTGGAATATAGACATGACCACCTGGCTGGCTTCAGCAGGTGTACTGGGTATTGCCATCGGCTTTGCTGCTAAGGACACTCTGGGAAACCTTATATCCGGGGTATTCATCATGGCGGATGCACCCTATAAGATTGGCGATTTTGTTGTATTACAGGATGGCATGAGGGGTGAAATTCGAAATATAGGACTACGAAGCACTCGCATCCTTACCCGTGATGATGTCGAAGTGACAATACCAAACTCCATTATGGGAAACACCGCAGTCATCAATGAGACGGGTGGACCACATGAGAAATATCGTATCCGAATAAAAGTAAGCGTCGCCTACGGCACAGATATCGATATAGCAAGGAAATGCCTGCTGGACATCGCCTCCCGCTCCACATTTTCCTGTGATTTTCCAGAACCACGGGTGAGGCTTCGTAATTTTGGCGCTTCCGGACTCGAATATGAACTGCTGTGCTGGATTAACGAACCTGTGCTTAAAGGCCGCGCAATCGATGATATTAATTGCGCTGTATATAAGGCTTTTCAAATTGAAGGCATAGAAATACCTTATTCGAAGCAGGACGTTTATATAAAGGAAATGCCGAAGCAAAGATAGTGTTCAGTGAAATATCAAATCAAACCCATTAAAGTGGACGTTATTTTTTATTGAACACTATGCTTTCATTCATTCACAAAGCGATGCATCTCTATCAGCCATTTATCTTCACTGGCATTTAAAGTCAGGCAGGATGAACCGCCCCTATTCAATCGACTGCCTGCTGCACCGGGGTTGAGTAACCAGCGATCATTGATTTTTTCATGTTGCACATAATGGCTATGGCCGTAAACCACCGCCCGGGCATCAGGGAAGTGAGACAGTATTGCTGATTGCGGGTCCTCTCTGCTCCAGTATTGATGCCCATGAATGACTGCTAAGGAGCCACCGGGTAGATCTAAACGTCGTTCATCCTGCAGGCCTGCAAGCTTGTAAGCACTTTCCTCTGCCCAGTGCTGTGCCACATCATTATTACCACGCACAGCAACTATTTCACCGCTTTTAGGCTTCAGCTGCTCAAGTACCTGACCACCACAAATATCGCCTGCATGAACAATCACATCACAGCGGTTCATTATTTCTAATACCCGGGGGTGTATTTCACTATGCGTATCAGAAAGTATTCCTACGGTAACGGAATTCACTCAGTTGGCTCCTTGGGTTTGCTCAAATAAATTTTATTGCTACTTAGCCGTATACTTTTGTTTTCTTAACACAGCAACTCATAGCGAACTATGCAGGTTCAGCATGCTACCAGAAACGTTGAACATTTCCTCTTGTTACGAGCAAAAAAAAGCCGCCAAAACATGACGGCTTTAATATGCTTGGTTAGCTATCTGCTTAACTAAGGCTCCGATAGTAATCCATCAGAATCTGTGCAACTTCAGGACGTGAAAACTCAGGTGGTGGTGCAATACCATTTCCCAGCATTTCCCGCACTTTTGTACCTGACAGCAATATAAAGTCTTCTTTAGTATGATCATCAACATCACGCATCATCACGACTTTGTTTAATTTTTTAGAATACGCAGTGTGATCAGCATTAAAAATTTCGATTTCAAGTGAACCTGCAGGCACTTCATCATCAAAAATAGTCTGTGCATCAAAGGCGCCGTAATAATCACCAACACCGGCATGGTCACGACCAATAATGAAATGGGTAGCTCCCATGTTCTGACGGAACAAGGCATGCAATACACCTTCACGAGGTCCCGCATATAACATGTCGAAGCCATAGCCACAGATCATGACACTGTTTGCAGGGAAATAATTTTCTGCCATGACACGAATTGATGCATCACGAACTGGTGCAGGGATATCCCCAGGTTTCAGCTTACCAAGCAGCATGTGAATAACGCAGCCATCTGCATCAACTGCTTTCATCGCCATTTTACATAGCTCTTCATGGGCACGATGCATCGGGTTACGGGTCTGGAAGGCAACAATTGTTTTCCAGCCATGCTCCTTAATTTCGTTACGTATTTCGACTGCGGTACGGAAAGTATCCGGGAATTCTGACTGAAAATAGCTGAAATTCAGCACTTCAATCGGACCCGAGACTGCAACCTGCCCCTGGCTCATAAAGGCGGCGACACCAGGATGCTCAGCATCATCTGTACGGTAGACTTTGTCCCGCATCACGGCCATCTGTGCATCGCTAACCTCTTCAATCGCGGTAACAGTCTGTATAGCCAGCACCGGATGACCATCAACATTCGGATCACGTAAGGCAATACGGTCACCGGTAGTAAAGCCTTCCGCTTTCTCAACCAGGTTCAGTACCGGAACCGGGAAGAAAATTCCATCCGTCGTTTTCAGATTCTCTGCACAACTTACCGCATCGGCAACATTCATGTAGCCAGTCAGTGGGTTGTAATATCCAGCACCCAACATAACGGCATTGCCGGCAGCAGAGGAACTCAATAATAATGACGGCAGAGATTCTGCCTCTTTAGATAGTGCTTCGTGTTTTGCCGTATCGTAGACGAATAACGGGTTCAACTCATCGGAACCGTGCGGTTTAATCATTGCTCAGAAACTCCTTGCTAGATTGTTCTAGTGATATGTAGTCGGCGATTCTTCCGATTTCGGCTGCTGTTGTCAATCAATGCTTTTTATGTGGATATTGCGCTGAGTGCAAGCAGACCGGCAATGGGGAAGTAAAAAAGCAGCCAAATAGCCGCCATCACTACTTAAAGAGGTGTTATTTATCCGCCACCACGCCTGTAAGCTCCCTGTATTCGATTAGAATTTCTTTAAATTTTTCAGCGGCTTGCTCTCTTTCACGACGCAACTTATTGATTGCCAGATTGTAATCCTGAATATTACCCCTAAGTTCGATCACTCGTGATTGTAATTTTTCCTGCTGCTTCTTCCCCGCTGGAGGATCTTTCGCTTCCAGCCTTTTTAACTCCAGGCGCATCGTGCCAAGTAAGTCACCTTGAAGACCAATTATCCTGTCCATTCCTTTCAACTTCTCATCCCGAGAGCGAATAACGCTTTCTTCGTTCGGGTAAATGGCAAGAATCCGTTTTTTCTCCATTTCTCGTTTCTCTATTTGCTTTCGCTCAAGCTCTAATCTTTCCTCTTCTGCTTTCTTCGCCCGTAACTCCTCATCAGTCATCGGCACGTCGACTTCATCTATTTTTCTACCCTTATCATTTAAAATGGTAATTTTTACATCATCACAGGCAGCCGCAGCCATGTCGCCATAATGCCATTTACCTTCCGCATCCTGGCATTTAGCTATCGCAAATGCGTTACTGATGCTAAAAAATAGCACTGTGGGTATCGTTAATATGATGGATCGCTGTATTTTGCCTTTAAACATGGCTGACTCACTGATGTTAATGGGTTTCTGATATACTTTTATTCGCTTAATATTAACAGGCTATTCCATAGAATGGCACATTCAATTAATATCTTAGTTAAACAGATCAAAACATCAAGAAAGTAAAGCGTATTACTGATCCTGCCAATAACAACTCACAAACTAAACCGTAATTCCATCCAATGGCTACTCGATTCCACACAGCTATTCCTGACCACCATAGATAAAAGTAGCTAATGGATTTAATTGAACAAAGCCTGCTCTTTATAATCTCCAGCGTAGCAAACACCTTTTCCGCCTATGCAGGTGGTGGTGCAGGACTATTGCAATTACCAGCACTTATATTCCTCGGTCTGCCTTTTAGCACGGCTCTGGCAACACATAAAATCGCCAGTGTTGCGCTTGGTATCGGTGCCGCTATTCGACATGCTAAAGATAGAAAACTGCAATTAAGGTTTGCCCTGTTTATATTGTTCACTGGAGTGGCTGGCGTCATTCCAGGCACACAATTTATACTCTATGTGCCAGAGTCTCTCGCTAATATTGCACTGGGCCTGATGACAATTGGCATCGCCATCTACTCCTGGCGAAAACCAGAGCTAGGAATCACCTCAGATCCTGTACATCGAGACCTGCCCGGCTTTTTGTGGGGTGGCACAGGCTTATTCATTATCGGTGTTTTAAACGGCTCCTTAACATCAGGCACGGGCTTGTTCTGTACCATCTGGCTAGTTCGCTGGTTCGGACTGGAATACAAACTTGCGATTGCCTACACCCTGGTTGTGGTCGGTATCTTCTGGAATGGTAGTGGTGCTCTAACTCTCAGCCTGCTAGGAACAGTGCAATGGAACTGGCTACCCGCATTAATAATCGGCTCAGCCATAGGCGGCTACCTGGGTGCGCATCTGGCGATAAATAGCCGGAGTCGGATGATAAA
The DNA here is from genome assembly GCA_021545665.1 of Zetaproteobacteria bacterium. The sequence continues at coordinate 3,052 of JAJRTX010000185.1, read as the reverse complement.
AAAAGCATTTGAATTAGTTACCTTTGTTACCGGCTTCGCCCTTGTACTGAAAGCGCTGCCCATCTGACAACCAGATGATAACAATACCCGCTATAACCATTGGTATTGAGAGAATCTGCCCCATCGTCATCCAGTCCAGCGCCACAAAGCCAAGATAGGCATCCGGTTCACGGGTAAATTCGACGAGAAAGCGAAAAGCGCCATACAAAACCATAAACCAGCCTGACACCCGGGCAACTGCTCGCTGTTTGCTACTATATAGCCATAGCATAATAAATAACACCACACCTTCAAGCACTGCTTCGTAGAGCTGTGATGGATGACGAGGCTGATAGCCGGCAAGCGGGAATACCATCGCCCAGGAAACATCACTTACTCTTCCCCACAGTTCCTGATTGATGAAATTCCCCATGCGACCAAAAAACAAACCGACAGGCACCAGAGGCGCGACAAAATCACTTACCTGAAAAAAGCTTCTGTTGGTTTTTCGTGCAAACAGGAATATTGCCAGCAACACCCCCAGCAGGCCACCATGAAATGACATGCCTCCTTCCCAAACCCTGAATATGTCCAGTGGCTGGGCAAGGTAATCAGAAAACTTATAGAAGAAAATATAACCCAGGCGCCCACCCAGTACGGCACCCACTGCTCCATACAGAATCAAGTCACCTACTTCCTCATTGTTCCAGAGCTCACTTCTCGATGCGCGAAAAATACCCAGCAACCAGGCGGATGAAAAGCCAAACAGGTACATCATGCCGTACCAGTGCACTTTTAGTGGACCAATACTCAGCAATACGGGATCAATTTCAGGATAGGTAAGCATCCCGCTATTATCACCTTTAACTCCGTTGAGAAAAACACAAAATCAAAAGTATTATTAATGCCATATGGCACATAATTTATACCCCGATAAGCTATCGCAATTGATAATGATTCTTATTTAGATTATTATCCACAAATCTTTAACCATACAGAACATCCCGGTGTATCGAAAATGAAACTATTTCACTCTTTATTATTTTCTGCCTGCTTGATGACCTCAACTGCCCCCGTCCTGGCTGCTGATGATTTACCCAGCCGCGAAGACATGTGGAAGATGATTCAACAGCAGCAAAAACAAATTGATTCGTTACTGAACCAGCAGAAAGCCAGTGAAGAAAAAATTGATGAAACCGTTTCCATGGTTGAAGCAACTGCTGATGCAGTGGATAAAAAGCAGGACCATCAGGCATCCTCAACACATGTCGGCGGTTATGGCGAAATGCATTACAACAACCTGAAAGATAAAGATAGCGGTAACGACACCAACGAATTGGACTTCCACCGCTTTGTTTTATTTTTCGGCCACGAATTTAATCAAAAAACACGTTTCTTCTCAGAACTGGAACTCGAACACTCTATTGCCGGAGATGGCCAGAAAGGTGAAATTGAAGTAGAGCAGGCCTATATAGAACATGACTTAACAACTTCATTATCAGGTAAGGCCGGGCTGTTCATGCTGCCGGTAGGTATCATAAATGAAACACATGAACCCAATACATTTTATGGTGTGGAAAGAAATCAGGTTGAAAAAAATATTGTACCTGCAACCTGGTGGGCGGGTGGGCTGGCTCTTACCGGTAGATTTGGAAAAGGATTTTCATGGGATACCACGCTCACTTCCGGGCTTAACACCTCCGCTGATGATAAATATAAACCACGCAAGGGACGCCAAAAAGTTAGTGAAGCAGTCGCCAACAATGGTGCAGTAACGGGCAGATTAAAATGGTCAGGATTGCCAGGCATAGAACTTGCCGCAACATTGCAGTACCAGGATGACATCACACAGGGAAATGATCCTCTTGCAGGCTCTGCGACATTATTTGAGACCCATGCCGTGGTCGAACGTGGCCCTCTCGCTCTACGTGCTTTGTATGCACAGTGGAATCTTGATGGTGATGGTCCTGCCAGCATTGGTGCAGACAAGCAGTACGGCTGGTATCTCGAGCCTGCCTGGAGAATCAACAGTACAATAGGACTATTCGCACGCTATGAGCAATGGGATAATGCAGCAGGAGGGCAGTTTGAACAAAAATATACCCAGAGCAGTATTGGCGCAAATTACTGGTTGACCGATAAAGTGGTCTTCAAATTCGACCTGCAGGATCAGACTACCCCTGATGGCGCGAAAGAGTTAGATGGTTTCAATTTGGGTGTTGGATACCAGTTTTGAGTAATAAAAACGGAAAACTATCATGAACAGGTACTTGAAAATAACAGGAACAGTATTCGTGCTTAACCTGGTGCTGATGCTTACTGCCTGGCCTTCTGCCAGTAAAGAAATCACTTACCTGAGCAGTGATGACTTTTTGCAACGAGCATTTAACGGTGACACCGTAAGCCCTAAAGCAATATGGCTGAAAGGCAAGTTGAAAACTGACGTCAGCAAGATACTGGGGCATGACTATCCAGCACTAAGAGTTCGCTACTGGATGAAAAATAATCGAATGGCATGGATCCTTGAAGAAATTGGACGTGAAAAACCCCTTACTGCTGGCTTCGTCGTTGATAAGCAACAAATTGTTATGGCACGACTATTGATCTTCCGTGAAAGCAGAGGTGATGAAATTCGCTTCCCTGCGTTTACGGAGCAGTTTAATGGCGCCAGGCTTGATGAGACAAATAAGCTCGATCGCCGCATAGATGGTATCAGTGGTGCAACTCTGTCGGTCAATGCGATGCGGAAGCTATCGACCATTGCACTGCTGTTATCAAACCAGGTCTTGCAGAAGAAGTAAGCACTATGCGGAAACACTTGAGCAAATGGCATCGGCGTTTTGGAATTTTTGCCGCCTTTATTGCAATATATTTGTCCATCACAGGTCTATTGCTTAACCATAGCGAAGATCTGGGGCTGAACCAGTCCCACATACGCCTGCCCACCTTGCTGAAGTTATACGGGATTAAGTCGCCGCAGGCAATACGTGCCGTTCTAACTGACCACAACATCGATAAAATCGGTGAAACGGTGTTTGTTGATGGCCGAAATATAGCACAACATGATGCCCCG
>JAJRTX010000184.1 GCA_021545665.1 Zetaproteobacteria bacterium | reverse complement strand
AGTACTTGCCGCTTACGCTGGAGATCAGCCAATTTCCGGTCTGCGTTGAGAACGCGGCCTTGCGCCTCATGGCTAACTTTGCGTGCTTTCAGTCGTGCCGAATCCAGATTGTGCAGTTCCCGACCCAGATCGCCTAATTGTTGCTCCAGTTGTTTCCGAATGCGTGCAAGATGTGTCCGCTCCTGCTTTATTTTACTGATTTTTGCCTGTGTTGCCTGCTTGTCACTGGCTGCCGCATCGGACAGTGGAAAAAACAAGAGCAGCACAGACAGGCAGATGATTCTAGGCACCAGAGTCATATGCGATGGTAGGGATGACCCTGAATAATAGTGAAGGCACGATAGAGTTGTTCGAGTACCAGTGTGCGAACAAGCTGGTGAGGCAGCGTCAGTTTTGACAGGCTCCAGCATGCACTCGCCTGCTGTTTTACGTCATTTGATACGCCATCTGCGCCACCAATAACGAAATCCAGCCGCGCATCCCCGGATAGCCTCTGCAAATGATCAGCCCATTCTGTGCTGCTCTGCAATCGACCATGTTCATCAAAAAGGATAAACCCACAGCGGGCCTGTTTCAAAATTTGCTTTGCTTCTTCCTGCTTGCGCTGAGTCACCTGTTTGCTTCGCCCTTCCGGCAATTCAATAATCTGACACTGAGCCAGCGTTTGCAGACGTTCAATAAAACGCGACTCAAAACCGGCCAGATGGCGCGATCCCCGCCCCACCACCAACAAACGTAACTTCACGAGTAGTCAGAAAATCCAACGGTGTTGTCGGGAAATTCTTCGACTTTTCTGGCTTGTCCCCACAGGCGTTCAAGCTGAAAACTTTCCCTTGCATCCGGTAAAAACAGATGGATGACAATATCACCCAGATCAACCAGCAACCATTCCATGGCATCCAGACCTTCTACCCTGACTGGCAAATCAAATTGATGCGCCGCAGCAGCCAGGGATTGAGACAAAGCTTTCAGTTGTCGGTCACTGCGTCCTGATGCCAATACAAAGCGATCAGCAAAATCACACCGCCCGCGCACATCAATCACCAGTATATCCTGCGCCTTCTTATCTTCCAGAGCCTCAATCACTGCTGCTGTTAAGGATTCAAGTTGGTTATTCTCTGCCGCTTGTACTATTTGTCCCACATTCACTCCTGTAGCCCTGCATAGGCTTTTCGAACTTCTTTATATATTAAGGGTGGAATGCTATCTGCCAGCCCCTTGTCTTTCATGATATTTTTGCGCAGAAGCGTAGCTGAAATATTCGGAAGTTCGACCGGAGCATATAGCATATGACCGCCACCTTCATATCTTCGCCAGTTTTACATTTCAATCTGCTTCCAGCCCGACAGTCCAGACATGCTTTTAGCCGTTACGCTCTGACGTGCAAAAACGGCCACATTACACAGCTTTTGATGGGCTGGATATTCCTGCCAGTCCGCCAGACCGGTCCATGCATCTTCTCCCAGCATTAGCCACGGAACCATCGTCAGTTTGTCAGCAAATTCACGCAGCGTTTCCACCATTGCTGTTGGCCGTTCTCGCCGGATTTCCCAATCCAGCACTTTGACTCGACAGTTTGATCGAAAAATCATCTCCAGCCAGCGCAAGCGCGTTTTGCCATCAGCACAACCAGACAGATCACGGTGCACCGGCAGGGCCGGAATCACCCAGACTTCATCCAGCTTCAGCACATTTAGTCCAGCTTGCACCAGTGCAACATGCCCATTATGTGGCGGATCAAATGAACCGCCGAATAACCCTATCCGATTTTCGGCTCTTTCTGAATTCACAACATTCACCGTAGTACAATTTCTCCTGTTAAATCCGATAGTCTATCTATTCATGAGCGAAAAGCTTTCAGTCGTATTGAACAATTCGGATCAGATAGACAGAGTTGCCTTGTTTGCACCATATGAGAGGAGAAGAAACAATGAAACTGGCAATTACCGCCTTCATATTCTGGATTGCGAGTATGTCCGCGCTGTTGGCGCTGGAGCTTGAAAGCTTCAAGCTGGTTTTTTTTGGCATAATGCTGACCATTGCTATTCTCATGGTTTTTGTGATCAAAGCCTTTCTGACAAGTGGCAGCGATAGTTGAAATGATTAAACTATTGAAGACAGGGTGGCTTGCTTTTTAAGAACAAGCAATTATATGCTTTGATTTACACATATTATCGTTTCAATCTGAACCACCACTCAAATTCAGCCACTGCCACAACCTTATCTCCGCAAAGCACTTTGACTGGCACAACAAGGACAGCAGTTTTCTGACTATTCAGTATGTCGATACACTCTTGTAATGCTTCTGTACTGACTTCCGCTTTTGCCTGACAATCACTTATGGCCGGACGTTTATAGTGAATAGTGGCCTTCTTGGCCAGAACCATCCATTCAGGAAACTGAGGCATGAGATTTAAAATAAGAAAATGGCCACTGGCAGCTTCTGCCAGCCCGTGAATCACCGAGGCATGCAAACTGCCGACATGATTAAGCAGGCAGCTCCGCTGTTTGACCAGAACCATATCTCCATTGATTTCCAGCCCTATGTGCTGATTAAAAGCCAAATCAGTAATCTTCATATTTCCCCTTCCCAATTATTCCTCCAGTATAGCAGATAATCTGATATCTGCTTTTATGGAGTATGGCCCCTGTTTGAATTAGCGGAGGTTCGTGCTTAAAATAGCCTTACAAAATTTTGCATTTTACGCGGTTCAATTCGATCAACATCTGATCTCTCCGTGACCCAGGACAATCCACTTCTGCGTCGTCAGGCCCTCAAGACCCACCGGTCCGCGCACGTGCAGGCGATCTGTGGAGATGCCGATTTCTGCGCCCAACCCGTATTCAAAACCATCGGCAAAGCGCGTACTGGCATTGATCATTACCGAGGATGAGTCTACTTCACGCAAAAAGCGTTGCCCGGCCTCGTACTGTTCTGTAACAATGGTATCAGTATGAGCCGAGCCGTATTCGGCAATATGCTCCATGGCCGCATCCATATTATCGACCACGCGCACAGCCAAAATGGGTGCCAGATATTCTGTGGCCCAGTCTTTATCGCTGGCCTCGCTTACATTGAGTGCTCCGGCCAGTTCTCTGGTGCGTTCACAGCCACGCACCTCTACTCCTTTATCGAGCATGGTCTGTACAATAGCTGGCACCATTCGGGATGCTGTGTCCTGATGAATAAGCAAGGTCTCCATTGCGTTACAGACGCCGTAGCGATGCGTTTTAGCATTAACAGCAATATTCAACGCCATTTCTTCATCTGCCGTTGCATCAATATAGACATGGCAGATGCCGTCCAGATGTTTAATCACAGGTACGCGCGATTCATTCGCCACCCGCTCAATCAGCGACTTGCCACCACGCGGAATGATGACGTCAACAAACTGATCACTGCTGATCAAAGCGCCAACCAGGGCGCGATCTGTGGAATCAACCAGTTGTACGGCATCCTGCGACAGGCCACTATCAACCAGCGCCCGACGCAAGCAGGCGGCGATGGCGCGATTGGAATGAATGGCTTCGGAGCCGCCACGCAAAATGGTTGCATTGCCGGATTTCAGGCACAGACAGGCCGCATCAGCTGTCACATTGGGACGCGACTCATAGATAATGCCAATCACGCCCAGTGGCACCCGCATATGCCCCACCTGAATGCCTGAAGGTCTGAAATGTAGATTATCCACAGCTCCGACAGGGTCGGGCAAGGTGGCAATCTGCTCCAGCCCCTCAGCCATGGCATCGACACGATCACCGGTTAATAACAGGCGATCTTTCAGTGCCTCATCCAGGCCGCTTTCTTCAGCAGCGCGCATATCCATGGCATTAGCAGCGAGAATTTCAGGCATTTCACGGCGAATCACCGCCGCTGCCAGAATCAGCGCTCTATTTTTGATCCGCGTATCCGCCGTGCGCATGGCTTTGGCAGCGGCTTTGGCCTGCGCGCCCAACATGTTCATAATAGATTGAGCATCTGACTCCATGTTTCTACTCCTTTTTTTGCGGCCCTTGACTCAGCACCAGATTATCACGGTGAACTACGGATGAAAAATCGCTATAGCCGAGCATGGATTCAATCTCATCGCTGACATGGCCCTGAATGCGACGCATTTCTTCAGCCGTGTAATTACACAGTCCCCGGGCAATCACTCCCGATGGCCCGATCACCTCAACGCATTCGCCTTTATCAAAAACGCCATCAACCGTCATTACGCCAACGGGTAACAGGCTGCTGCCGCGCTCCAGCAGGGCGCGAGCCGCACCTGCATCAATATGAATTTGACCCGCCGGATGCAATATGTCGGCAATCCAGTGCTGCCGGCGCGTATGTCGATCCTCACCGCATAAAAACAGCGTGCCTTTATCCTCACCATTCAGCAAACGGCGTAAAGCACCAGCCTGACGGCCATCGATGATCGCCACCGTCACACCTCCTCTGGTTGCCACCCGCACTGCTTCGAGTTTGCTGGTCATGCCGCCGGTGCCAAATGCAGAACCGGTATCTCCGGCCATGGCAAAATGCTCAGCTCCCAGATTTGCAACCAGACTGATGTGCTGCGCATCATCATGCTCTGACGGGTTTTTATCATACAGGCCGCCGACATCGGTCAGCATCACCAGCAGATCACCATCAATCAGCAGGCTGACCAGAGCACCGAGGCTATCATTATCGCCAAATTTTATTTCCACCACCATAACCGTGTCGTTCTCGTTGACAATGGGTACGACACCGGCTGAAAACAGGGTTTTACTGGTATTTCTGGCATTGAGATAACGGCGGCGATGGCGCAGATCATCCTTGGTCAGCAGCATCTGGGCCACGCTGTGACCATGGCGCTCAAAAGACTGTGCATAAGCGCGAATTAACTGGGGTTGCCCGATGGCCGCCGCCGCCTGCTTTTCATGTACCGTCAGTGGGCGGTTTGAACAACCCATCTGCATGCGCCCCAGAGCTACAGCTCCGGATGTCACAATGGCCACCTGCATGCCTTCGGCCATGTATTCGGCCAGTTCATCCACCAGTTCATCCACCACATCCTGGCGTATGCCGGTTTTGGCATCGGCCAACAGGGAGCTACCGATTTTCACTACCATCCGCCGTACCCCGGCCAGGTCAGCTCTCGATTGAATCATCTCTTTCCTCTGTTTTGTGTTCCGCTTTAATTTGCTCACGCATATCCAGTACCCGTGCATAAATCCGGCGCAGTAATGTGGTCACGCCTTCACCACTGACTGCCGAAATGGCATAGACGGACAAATTCATGCTGCTGACCTCAGCTATGGCGGCCTGCCGCTGATCGTCCAGCAAGGCATCCATTTTATTCAACACCAGCAGACGAGGCTTTTGCCACAACTTGTCACCATAACCTTTCAGCTCTGCTTCAATTT
>JAJRTX010000183.1 GCA_021545665.1 Zetaproteobacteria bacterium | reverse complement strand
GTTAGCGAATGTGAAAAAGCCTTCTGTAGTGACCTATCAGTCAGATGTGGTGCGGCAGAAAAAGCTACTTATGTTATATCGCCCACTTATGTGCTGGTTTCTAGGGAAGATGGATAGAGTTATCGCAACATCTCAAAACTATGCTGATACAAGTGAGGCGCTTGCTCTTTTTCGTGACAAAGTTGAGATTATCCCGATCGGCCTGAATTTAGACAGCTACCCTGTAGTAAAGCCATCAGTACTTGAAAAAATGCAAGCTCGAGTGGGTGACGGTTTTTTCCTGTTTATCGGTGTCCTGCGTTACTACAAGGGGTTACATATTCTGCTGGATGCTATTAAAGGCACCGATTTAAAGGTTGTCATTGTCGGTTCTGGCCCTGTTGAGCAAGCGCTTCATCAGCAAGCTGAGCAACTTGGGCTGAGTAATAATGTTCATTTTCCTGGCCGTGTTGATGACGATGAAAAAGTTGTGCTTATCGAGCTATCACGTGCGATGGTTTTTCCTTCTCATCTGCGATCAGAGGCATTTGGCGTTACACTTCTAGAAGGTGCGATGTATGGAAAGGCGCTCATCTCGACTGAAATTGGTACGGGTACCAGTTATATTAATGAAGATAGTGTGACTGGGTACGTCGTGGCCCCAAATCACCCCCGCTCCCTGCGCGAAGCAATGATGAAGCTGCATCAAGATGCTGAACTTGCCGTAGAGATGGGGCAAGCAGCGCATCGGCGTTACGAAGCGCTATTTACAGGCAGCATGATGGGTGAGCGGTATGCTCGGTTATATGAATCGGTGCTTGGTAATCAGCGACCAGATTAGGGCTACTGCTGGTTAGATTGGTTGCTCCGCCAATGCCCTGATGTGTATAATTACCACCTTAAAATTACGATATTGATTATTTGTCTAACCAAGCATCAAAAGGTCCAAATATGTCTGTTTTATGGGCCGAAATACCCGCTGGCTTCCGTCTGTTTATGAAACCCACTTCCAGGGCGGTCATTATCCGCAGAGCGGCCTGATGTCTGGCATGCTCAGCAGCCTATGGCAGTACCGCCACTTCGTCATTAGTTCTATCCGTAATGAATTGATCAGCCGTTTTGCGCGCAGCAAGCTGGGTGGTCTCTGGATGATGATCAATCCGCTGGCCCAGGTCGCTATTTATGCGCTGATTCTCTCGAATGTACTCGCAGCAAAATTACCGGGTATCGATAATAAATACGCTTACGCCATTTATCTAATGGCGGGCCTGCTTGCCTGGACGTTGTTTAATGAACTTGTTACCCGTTGCCTCACGCTTTTCATCGAGCAGGGTAATTTGATGAAGAAAATGAGCTTTCCTCGAATCACGCTACCAACGATCGTGGTCGGTTCCTGTGCGCTGAATAACATCCTGTTGTTTATTGCGATGCTGGGGATATTTGCACTACTGGGTCACCAATTCAGCGCTGCAATGATCTGGCTAATACCGCTTACACTGATTACCGTAATGTTAGGGCTGAGTGTGGGTCTGATTCTTGGTGTGATGAATGTATTTGTCCGCGATATCGGGCAGGGGGTTCCCATTATTTTGCAAATGCTATTCTGGTTTACGCCTATTGTTTATCCAGCAAATATTATCCCGGAAAAGTATCACTATTTACTGGCCCTAAATCCCGTCTACCACATTACTAATGCGTATCAGCAGGTATTGGTTTATAACGAAACGCCTCAGCTCGGAGGTGTGATCTTAATATTAGCGATAGCTTTAGTGCTGATGTTTTTAAGTCTGTTTATGTTTCGCCGCGCCAATGGTGAGATGGTGGATGTTTTATGAGCCTGCTGAGTGTTAAAAACGTCGGTAAGGCTTTTGTTAGTTACAGCTCAGAACTGCATCGCTTTGCGCGTTGGTTTGGTATGTCGACAAATCCGAGCGAAGAACACTGGGTGCTGCGTAATATAAATTTTGAGATTCAGCCTGGTGAAGCCGTCGGCATCATCGGTCAAAATGGTGCTGGTAAGAGTACGTTGCTTAAGATGATCACCGGTACATTGCAGCCCACTGAAGGACAAGTGCAGGTTAATGGCCGCATTGCAGCGATTCTTGAGCTTGGCATGGGCTTTAACCCAGAACTTACCGGTCGCCAAAATGTATTTCATGCGGCGGGCTTGATGGGCTTTAGTGCAGAGCAGATTCAAAAGGTGATACCTGATATTGAAGCATTTGCCGAGATTGGCGAGTATTTTGATGAGCCGGTGCGTACTTATTCAAGTGGAATGCAAATGCGCGTAGCGTTTGCGGTTGCTACCGCTTATCGACCTGAAATTCTTATTATAGATGAAGCGCTTTCTGTTGGTGATGCCTATTTTCAACATAAGAGTTTTAATCGAATAACGGAGTTTCAAGAGCAAGGGACAACGCTGTTGATCGTGTCTCATGATCGGGGCGCGATTCAGGGTTTATGTGAACGAGCTATTTTGTTAGAGAATGGATCTGTGATGAAAGATGGATCTCCGGAGGAAGTGTTTGATTATTACAATGCACTCATTGCTGAAAAGGAGAATAGCACGGTAGAAGTAGTACGACTAGATAATGGTCAAGTTCAGACCAGTTCCGGAACGGGCGAGGCTCGGGTGGAAGAGATTGCATTGTACAATAGCAAGGACAAGGTGGTCGAATGTGTCAGTGTAGGGGAGCAAGTTGAGCTTCGTATTAACGTTAAGGTATTTAAACCCGTTGATACTTTGGTGTTGGGTTACGGAATTAAAGACCGCCTTGGTCAAATCATGTTTGGTACGAACACGTTCTATACAGAACAGGTGATTAATCAACCAGAGGTCGGGAGTGAATACCTGTTTAAAATTGAATTTCCAGCGAACTTTGGAGTTGGAAGTTACTCTGTTGTGGTAGCACTGCACGACCGCGAGAGCCATCTGGCTGCTAACTATGATTGGCGTGATTTGGCATTGGTATTCAATGTTATTAATACTGGAAAAATACAGTTCTCTGGTTGTAACTGGATGGAGCCAGATATAATGGTTGAAACACTATGAGCTCAGGGTTTTATAGGGCATTTGAGGATAAGTTCCGAGGTGAGCGCAGATTGATTAAGTCTCGATTAAAGGTATATCTACCATTTATCGAGCCACTTAAGAATATTTATTCTGATGCATATGCAGTGGATTTGGGGTGCGGGCGTGGAGAGTGGCTAGAGCTCTTGCGTGAAAATGGCTTTTTAGGACAAGGCGTTGACCTCGATGACGGGATGCTTGCTGCATGCAGGGATTTCGGTCTTCATGTCCAGGCGGGTGATGCCCTCTCTTTCTTAAAGAAAATTCCCAATGAAAGTCAAGTTGTTATATCAGGTTTTCATTTAGTGGAACATATTCCATTTGTGGACTTTCAAGCTTTGGTTGAAGAGTCATTTCGTGTGCTTAAACCTGCTGGGGTCTTGATTCTAGAAACCCCAAATCCAGAAAATATAGTCATTGGGGCCTCAAGTTTTTATGTTGACCCAACACACCAGCGGCCTATCCCTCCTGAACTGTTGGCATTTCTTCCTGAGTATTATGGTTTTAAAAAGGTCAAAATTTTGCGGTTGCAGGAATCACCGGATCTTATAAACAAGGAAAATATGAGTTTGCTGGATGTGTTGAGAGGGGTGAGTCCTGACTGTTCTGTGGTTGCTCAAAAACCTGCTGACAGTGGATTGACTGATTTAACCAATAATGCATTTGATGTTGAGTATGGTGTGACTTTGGAGGAGCTAGTTGCAATATACGATCATCGAATGCATAAAGCTGAAGCCATGGTGAGCGAAGTCCGGAAAACAGTATATGATAGCCGCTCATGGCGTATTACGGTGCCTCTGCGCTGGTTTTCTCTTCAGTTAAGGCTTCTGAAACAGTATGGGGTTACTACACGAGCAATATCACTGATTAATAAGGTTGCCTGCCTAGCTATCCGACGTTCTGTAGAATTTATTGTTACCCTGCCAAATCTTTATCGGCGATGTGTAAAGCTGGTTAAGCGATTTGGTCTATATAGTTACTTGAGGCGCGCTGGTGGTTCTTTCATTCATCGTCATAAAATGAATGCGTCTCCCTTGTTGGCTGAGCAACTTTCACCGCACGCACGCAAGATTTATGCGAACCTTAAAGTGGTTGTCATGAATAAGCGCGAAAAGGAAGGCGGTTGATGCGTATTGTCATTGATCTGCAAGGTGCGCAAACTGAAAGTCGGTTCAGGGGTATTGGCCGGTATAGCCTGGCTCTAACTCAAGCGATTGTTCGTAATCGTGGTAAGCATGAAATTATTATTGCTTTGAATGGGTTGTTCCCGGAAACAATAGAACCTATTCGCTCTGCATTTAACAATATACTTTCTCAAAAAAATATTCGTGTTTGGTATACGCCTGACTGTATTCGAGAATCTGAAGGAAAAAATACTTTTCGTCAAGAGGCGGCTGAGTTAATTCGGGAAGCTTTTTTGCTCAGTTTAAAACCAGATATTATTCATGTTACTAGTCTTTTTGAAGGCTTCGTAGATGATGGGGTTATTAGTATTGGATGTTTCGATAGAATAACACCGGTAAGTATTTCGTTTTATGATCTTATTCCACTTCTACTCCCGGATAAATACCTGAAGCCAGCCCCTGTCTATGAGCAATATTACATGAAGAAATACGCTTACTTGAAGCGCTCTGCGTTGTTGCTGGCTATTTCGGAATACACACGCCAAGAAGGAATAGATAACATTGGCTTGGACAAGTTGTCGATTGTAAGTGTTTCGGCAGCTGCCGATGAGCTATTCCACCCCTTGGCTTTAAGTAAAGAGCAAGTACTGACTATTCGAGAGAAATATGGAATTTCTCATTCATTCATCTTGTATAGTGGTGGAGCAGACGAGAGAAAGAATCTTTCAATCTTAATTCAGGCCTATGCCCAGCTCTCACCTGAACTACGTAATCAGTTCCAACTAGTGATAGCTGGAAAAATTCCAGAAATAGCTCTTCACAAGCTACAGAAAGAGGGGAATGATACGGGGTTAAATACAAATGAGATTGTATATACGGGGTATGTAAGCGATGAAGACTTGGTCGCTTTATATAACATGTGCGAATTGTACGTTTTCCCTTCTTTGTCTGAGGGGTTTGGGTTGCCTGCATTAGAGGCTATGTCCTGTGGCACACCCGTCATATGTTCAAATACCAGTAGTCTTCCCGAAGTGGTTAATAATGAGGTTGCGCTTTTTGATCCTGAGTCCGCGAATTCTATTGCCGATAAATTGCAGCAAGCATTGCAGGATGAGTCATTTCGGAAGAGCCTTTCCATGAAAGGGTTGATACAAGCGCAGAGGTTTTCATGGGACGCTTCTGCAAAACTCGCGATAAGTAGTTTCGAAGAAATGCATTTCAATATAACTAAAGCACCATCTATAGCAGCTTCAGAAACTGTTCGTAACGAGCTGGTAGGTCGTGTTGAAAAAGTTGTTTTTGATGGCGACTTCAGTGAGCAGGATATTGTTAAGTTAGCATGGTCTATTGATCAATGTCTTCCTGTGCTTAGACAAAAGCAATTGTTTGTTGACGTTTCAGAGCTGGTTCAACGAGATGCAAAAACAGGAGTACAGCGTGTCACACGTTCTCTACTCTGTGAATTGCTTCGCAATCCTCCGGCTGAGTATCAGGTGAGGCCAGTTTATGCCTCCATTAGTCAAGTCGGATATCGCTATGCTAATGGGAATGATCTTCCTTTTTTGGAGGGCTTATATAAACATGATAGCAGTGATATTATTCAGGCGCTCTCAGGTGATATTTTTTTAGGACTTGACCTTCAGCATCATGTAGTAGACTTTCAAAAGAAATACCTAGAAATGCTTCATCACAATGGTGTTCAGTTGTATTTTTTCGTATATGACCTGCTTCCAATTCAATTACCCCGCGCTTTTCCTGATGGGACTAGTGAAAATCATGCCTCATGGTTGTACACGCTAGCTCATTTTGACGGTGCAATTTGTATCTCCCGTACTGTAGCAGATGAGTTTGAAAACTGGGTCAAAAATAACGGGCCTGAAAGAGGGCGCCCATTTGCAATAAATTGGGTACATTTGGGGGCGGATACTGAGAACTCAGCCCCAACCCATGGAATGCCTGAAAGTGCAGAAGCTGTTTTGACGGCGCTCAAAGATAAAACTAATTTTCTATCGGTTGGAACCATTGAACCACGCAAGGGGTATGCGCAAACAGTTTCTGCCTTTGAGCAACTTTGGGCGAATGGCGTCGACGCTAATCTGGTCATAGTGGGTAAGCAGGGATGGATGGTAGAAGCACTGACCAAAAGACTGCGCCAGCATCCTGAACTAGGGAAGCGTTTGTTTTGGCTAGAAGGCATCAGCGATGAATACCTTGAAAAAATCTACGCTGTATCTACATGTCTGATTACTGCTAGTGAGGGGGAGGGTTTTGGTCTGCCATTAATTGAAGCAGCGCAGCATGGATTGTCAATTATTGCTCGTGACATCCCTGTTTTTCGTGAAGTAGCGGGTGACCATGCATTTTACTTTAAGGGTGCTATGCCTGGTGATTTGACAAATTCACTTACTAATTGGCTGAAGTTGTATGAGACTAATAAGTATCCGACATCTAGTGGAATGCCATGGCTTACATGGAAAGAAAGTGCGGGTCAGTTGCTTAAAGCAATTACTTAAGGAATCTTGATTAATATCGTTGTATATTTTAATTAGTAATTTGAAGGAAAATGTAATGACAAAGTCAGCGATTATAACCGGAATTACCGGCCAGGATGGTGCCTACCTGGCAGAGCTTTTGCTAGGAAAAGGCTATACTGTTTATGGTGCATACCGTCGTACGGCATCAACCAACTTCTGGCGTATTGAAGAGTTAGGGGTAAGAAACGACCCGAATTTACATCTGGTTGAATATGACCTGACCGATCTTGGTTCCAATATTCGTTTATTAGAAACAGCTCAACCTGGCGAAGTATACAACTTAGCTGCCCAAAGTTTTGTAGCGGTCTCTTTTGATCAGCCGATCACCACCGGGCATATTACTGGTCTGGGCCCGGTGAATTTATTGGAGGCGATCCGAATAGTTAATCCTAAGATTCGTTTCTATCAAGCATCGACCTCTGAGATGTTTGGGGAAGTGCAGGAAATCCCTCAGTCAGAAAAAACGCCGTTCTATCCCCGTAGCCCTTATGGCGTGGCTAAGCTCTATGCGCACTGGATGACAATCAATTACCGAGAAAGTTACGATATCTTCGGAAGCAGTGGAATCCTGTTTAATCATGAGTCGCCGCTTCGAGGCCTTGAATTTGTTACCCGTAAGATTACCGATGGTGTTGCAAGAATTAAGCTAGGTAAGCAGGATGTTCTCGAGTTGGGCAATATGGATGCCAAGCGTGACTGGGGCTTTGCCAGGGATTATGTTGAAGGTATGTACCTGATGCTTCAGGCAGATAAGCCTGATACCTATGTGCTGTCGACTAACCGCACAGAGACGGTACGCGATTTTGTCTCGATGTCCTGCAAGGCCGCTGAGATAGATGTTGAATGGAAGGGTGCTGGTGAAAATGAAGTGGCAATTGATGCCGCTACTGGAAAAGAAATTGTTCGTGTAAATCCAAAATTTTATCGGCCTGCCGAGGTTGAATTACTGATCGGTGATCCTCAAAAGGCAAAAGATGACCTGGGTTGGGAGGCTTCAACCTCACTGGAAACGCTTTGTGCGATGATGGTTGAGGCTGATCTACGCAGGGTTGAAAAAGGGGTTTCATTCTAGATCATGCGTACTTTAGTGACAGGGCTTGAAGGATTTACAGGACACTATGTTCAGTCTGAGCTGGAGGCGCATGGGCATACGGTGATGGGTTTATCTTGTGATTTGACTGACCCAGAGGCAGTGAAATCCGAAGTTGCTAAACTACAGCCTGAAGCAGTGATTCATCTGGCCGCCGTTGCATTTGTTGGCCACGGTGATGCCAACGCTTTTTATGATGTTAACCTGAAAGGGACGCGAAATTTATTAGAGGCTCTAGCTCAACATGCATCCGACGTGAAAAGCATTTTATTAGCAAGCAGCGCTAATATTTATGGTAACCGTTCAGAAGGGATGTTGAGTGAAACCACTACCCCAGATCCCGCGAATGATTATGCAGTGAGCAAATATGCCATGGAGCAGATGGCCCGATTATGGCTTGATCGTTTGCCGCTATTCATTGTCCGTCCCTTTAATTATACCGGCATAGGACAGGACTCTAAGTTTCTGATTCCTAAAATTGTTGCCCATTTTAAGAGCAAAAAGCCGATTATTGAGCTAGGTAATCTTGAGGTTTGGCGAGAGTTTGGTGATGCACGCACAGTGGCTGATATTTATCGAAGATTGTTAGCTGCCAGGCCGACTGGGGAGACGCTTAACATATGTTCAGGTCGGGTTTATTCACTGAAAGAAGTGGTCGCTCTGTGCGAAAAAATAACCGGGCACAGTGTTGAGGTTCAAGTGAACCCCAAATTTGTACGTGCTAACGAAGTACGTGTGTTAAGAGGGGATAATAGTCGCCTCAAAGGTGTGATCGGTGATTGGCAGGCATATAGCCTGGAAGATACGCTGGGCTGGATGCTGAGTGATGATATGGTAGTTATGAGTTGAAGGTAGGGGTTGATGCAAGGCTGCTTTCCCGTCCAATGACTGGTATTGGACGATACACCCTTGAGATGTGTCGTGCCCTGGTGAAATTAAGAGACGTCTCGCTCTACCTTTATAGTCCAGCCCCAGTTTTTACTAAATACATGCCGGGTTTAGAAATAGTAAATATACATGCAGGAAACTGGGATAATGGCCTCTTAAGACAGCTCTGGTCTGAGACCTGTTTGCCGTTATGGGCAAGGCAAGATAGCGTTGATGTATTTTGGGGGCCTGCACACCGTATACCTCGCTGGTTACCGAATGATATGGCGCGGGTGGTTACCATCCACGATTTAGTCTGGAAATTTGCGGGAGAAACGATGCGCCCGCTTTCACGTTTTCTAGAACGTCATCAAATGCCATTAGCGGTACGCGCTGCCGACGAGGTGGTTGCTGACTCCCAGGCAACCGCTAATGTAGTGAGGGAAGAATTTCGTACAGATGCTGATAGATTAAGTGTCATATCGCTTGGAACAACACCCTTTATGCATGCAGTTTCTTCTGGGGTGTTGATTCAACTTGGCATTGACCATCCATATCTTCTCTTTGTCGGTACACTTGAGCCGCGTAAAAACCTCGCCCGTTTGCTTACGGCATATTCCCGCCTATCTGAATCACTGAAAAGCCAGGCTTCGTTGGTGATCGCGGGTGGTAAAGGCTGGGGGGATGTTAATCTAACTGATATGGTCAATGACCTTGGTTTGGTAAAGCATGTGCATGTCCTTGGGTATGTTGATGAGCAGGCACTGGCAGCGCTATACAAAGACGCACTATTCCTTGCAATGCCTTCTCTCTATGAGGGGTTTGGGCTGCCTTTGATTGAGGCTATGGCATATGGGACGCCAGTATTGACGGCAAACAACTCATCAATGCCAGAAGTATCAGGTGATGCTGGTTTTTTGGTTGACGCACTGGATATTGAGTCGATTGAAAATGGCTTGACTCAACTCATTGCAGACGAAAAGCTGCGCAGCAAGCTCGCTGGAAATGCAAAAAGCAATGCGGCCCGGTTTAACTGGGATAAATCTGCTCGGCAGCTGCTTGCAGTGTTTGAAAAAGCGATTGCTTTGCGGAAAATAGGCTTTGTTTAAAAAAGTGCTAGCACGAGGCGGCCGTATGCAGAGTTTGACTTCTTTCACAAAATCACCCTGGAAATCTGGTAGTATACGAAAATTAAATAGGGGTTCTTTTGTATGAGGGGCGCTTTAAGTCAGATAGGGTTTGTTGTTATTTCCTTGGTAGGTAGGCATCACTAGGGTCTTGATTAAGGATAATAGCTGGAAAGGAAGCTCTCTGGAATGCGTTTTTTAATTACCGGTGGCGCAGGGTTTATTGGCTCTGCCGTGATTCGTTTCTTGATCGAGCAGACTGAGCATCAAGTTATTAATGTCGACAAGTTGACATATGCTGGAAACTTGGAATCGCTTGCAGCTGTTTGTG
>JAJRTX010000182.1 GCA_021545665.1 Zetaproteobacteria bacterium | reverse complement strand
GCTTTTCCTGTAGTACAACATATTTGGGATAACCACCCTTCTGTTTGCATAGAAACTGCTTGAGTGTCAGGTGAGGGGCTAGCAAAGTATTTTCATTTTCTTTGGTTACTTCAATAAAACCGCGAGGTTTCTGGTAAATGGCCAGACCATCTTTTGGTTTCTTGGGGTAATTTCCGATTCGGTAGCCATTGAGATATTCACCCTTCATGTGACTGCCGGGCACCATAACAAAGACATTCAGAGTGATTTTGTCATTGCCTTTCAGATTATTGAATATAATTGGGTACAGACCTGCTTTGGCAGGCGCCTTCCAGAGCCATTTACCCTGAGCAGTCTTATTGGCCTTCCCTGCCGTTGTTTTGATGCTGAAATAGCGAGCCGGTTGTTTTGAAATAGTTTCCAGCTTCAATTCTTCCCCAGGCATGACATAGATACCAAGCACTTTGTAAGGTGAAATATGGTCTTTGAATTTGACAGAGAAACTGGCTATTTCCCTGGAAAATGAGGGTGCCGAAGCTGATGCTTTTGCGGGCAACAGCAGTGTTAGTGTAACGATGGCAAAAAAACCGGTTTTTATGATTCGCTTCATGATCAAGCTGCCTCTCTAACGTTCACGTTAATGGATTTGGTTGTATGGCTAATTAGAGCTTGATGATGCAATCAGGTCAGTGACATTGGTCACGCCTACAGCGGCGCTTAATACAGAATCCCATCTGTAAATATCATCACGGAACTGCATGCGCCCATCTTCACCTACCCATGCGGTCCAGTAGAGCACATAAACCCTTATGGGTTCAGGCAAACTGACAATTTCTCTCAATCCCCTGTCAATGCTGTTCAAGATAGCTTGTGAATCCCAGGAGGGATCGCCTTTGAGTAAATAATCCGCAAGATCGAGAGGGCTTGCAACACGAATACAACCGGAACTGAATGTGCGGATTTCTCGTGTGAACAGGTGTTGAGTGGGTGTGTCATGCATGTAGACACTGAATTTGTTCGGAAACATGAACTTCAGGGAGCCAAGTGCATTGTCAGGTCCGGGATCCTGTCGCAGGCTGTAATTGAAATTTCTTGCAGTCACTTTGTGCCAGTCAATGAAGCTCGGCTCGATTTCGACAGGCTCGCCTCTATGCCATTGAAAGACTCTGAAATTGTGCTTTGACAGATATCCGGGGTCTTTTCTGAGTAACGGAAGTTTGTCTTTTATGGCAATGCTTCTGGGAACGCGCCAGAATGGGTTAACTACAATATAGGTCATATTGGCACTGAATGACGGCGTGTTTCGCGTTTTTTTACCCACAATGACAGGCATTGAAAAGGCGGTATATCCATTCTCGACGATAGAAAGTGAAAAATCAGTGATGTTGACATGGATATAGTGATCCCCGAGTTGCTGTGGCAGCCAGCGCCATCGTTCCATGTTCAGTTCAATCTGATGTATTCGTTCTTCTACGGGAATATTGAGGGCAGCCAGTGTTTTGTGGCCAACGGTGCCGTCTACGGACAATCCGTGTGAAGCCTGAAATTTCATCACTGCCAGAGTGAGTACATGATCAAATACATCCTGATCATTGTATTCTGACAATTCACCGCTGATGAACAGGTGGTTGCGGAGCTGGTGCACAAGAGGTCCCTCATCTCCGGCCTGCAGTTTTTTATCGCTGTCAATTTCGGGCCAGCCTCCCTGTGCAGCAATGTCTTTGTATCTGGCGAGATGTTCCCGCAGTTGTGAATAAATGTGGTGTTCCGGCAGCTGATTTCTCAGAGTCCGTTCAGCTTGTCCTGACTCAACAGCCTGACTGAGCAGAGAAATAAGGTCGATGTGATCACTGGGCATTTGCCAGTTTTTATAAATGGTTCCGGGATTGAATCGTCCATAGGTCAGATGGGCAGCGTAGGTAAGAAAGGCATCTGTAAACAGGATATCCAGTCTGGCCAGCAGTAGCGAATCGTTATTATTCCAGGAAGTATTCTGATTCACTTCGGCCAGTAGAGAGAGGATTATATCCAAATGATAGTCATCGGGATCCAGGCCTTCCTCATCAGCTTTCTCAATAGCATAAATAAGTTGTTCGGCATTGGATAACAAACCATCTTCGGCCAGCCAGGCAGGGGAAAATGACCGCTCAGCATAAAAATAATAAGCCAGTCTGCCTGCATGCAATGATTGTCTGCTGTGTGAAACGGAAACCGTTTTCTGTTTTTCGATTTGAAGCTGAAGCTGCTTGCTTATATCAGGCATGGACGGGCCGGCCTGAACAAGGCCAGCACCGAGCAAAAGGGTTAGAAACAAATATGCCAGCTTATGCACGCATCACTCCTGCGCTTGAACAACAGGCGTTATTGTTGTTCAAAAGCGTATGAACTATAGATTAAATCCATAATATCCGCATCATTTTACACATAGAGCTAATTACAAAATTCCGGGTGGATGAGCGACAATTCCACTTCGAGTCCGTTTTTGTGCCGGAACGAGGCCCACGGTGGCTCCATTCACCAGCAACCAGCTTGAAAACGAGCCAGATTGGAAAGGGTACTTGCCGCTCACGAGTTTTGCAATTGGCCCATATTCTGAATCTGATTAGCAATATGAAAATATTCAACTATAATAAGGAAAATTCTTTGGAAGGTGTTATTTGGAAAAAGCATTGGTTACCGCTGTAACCGGACAGGACGTCATATCTGGCGGAGTTTCTGTTCACCAGGGGTTACGAAGTGCATGGTATTAAACGTCGTGTATCATCATCAAGCAAATGGAAACGTCATGTGCAGCAATTGGAATAAAGTTTTCATGGGAATTTGATGGAACCGGTACAATTCACGCTCGTCATATTGAATTGGATAATGGTTGGAAGATTCTGTTAGACCGAGGGCTTGATACATTCCAGCACTATGACATGGGTGATGCATTTTCCTTTTCTAACAGAGGGCAGTGTTACCGCTCGTGCAAGGTGTTTGAAGTTACTTGTTTAAAGCTGTGAAGAAGGAGGGTGTCAATAATCTACGCCTCTTTCTCACACGTTTCGGCAATTATTCATTCACGATGGCCAGAAATCTTTCCTGTAATGAATATGCATTTGGGCTATACTCATCATATAAAGGTAATTTGTGGGCTCAGTGGGCCGTAAGAATAGATAATTGCGAGTCATGAGAATGCAAAAAATATTGAAAAATATGAAAAAATGAACGAAGGTGATACAAAAATGACTATGGAAGTCGTAAGTCTGCTGCGTCAGAACAATATGGCACGCCTTCATTTTGAGCGCATGGATAAATCGGTAAATGTGCTTGATGAACTGTGTTTCACTCAGCTTGAAGATCATCTGGATACACTGGAAGCAGATCCCCCTGCAACGCTGGTGCTGGAAAGTGGCATGCCAGGTTGTTTTATTGCCGGTGCTGATCTGGATATCATTGCTGCGGTAACGGATATCAAAGCGGCAACCCGGCTGGCTGAACGCGGCCAGTCCTTGTGCCGCCGCATAGAAGTACTACCTGCTGTATCAATTGCCATGGTAGCTGGTGCCTGTATGGGTGGCGGGCTGGAGGTTGCGCTGGCCTGTGATTATATCGTAGCTGTTGAAGGTAAAAAAACACGACTCTCGTTACCTGAAATTAAAATAGGCATACATCCGGGATTCGGTGGTTGCATACGGTTACCCAAGCGGGTTGGTTGGCTGAAAGCTGTGGATATGATTCTTACAGGTCGAAGCGTTGATGCACGGCACGCCAAACGGATGAAGCTGGTTGCCTTAAACTGCTATCCGGAACAGATGGAACAGGCTATTTCTCACCTTTCTGCCAAAGGAAAAGTAAAACAGCGCAAGCTGGCTCCGTGGTGGATGAATGTGTGGCCTGCCAGAGCAATCTTTTTCCAGCAGGTTGAAAAACGGGCTCTGGCGCGTTTCAAACACCTTGATATTCATGCTGCTTACCCTTCCGTGCCGGCAACGATAGTCCTGCTCAGGGAGATTGTCGGCATGTCCGATGGTCTGGCGCTGGCCAGAGAAGCTGAATCGTTGGGCAGAATGGCGGTCACGCCGACATGCAAGAATCTGATCAGGGTGTTTCATCTTGGTGATGCATTGAAAAAGCAACAGGCGGCCAAACGCGGGCACGACGCAGCGGCCAGATTCGATAAAACGGCAGTGTATGGCGCTGGAGCCATGGGCAGCGGCATAGCGTGGGTGGCAGCAAAAAATATGAATGTTGATTTGCATGAGGTGGCTGCAGAGCCGTTAGGTCGGGGGATGAAAATCCTGTCCAGATTGGCCAGACGGGACAGGAATCGTTTGTCCCGTATTCGCCCGGTGCTGGATAGCAGTGGTTTGAGTGATGCAAATGTAGTAATAGAGGCTGTTTTGGAGAATATCAAAATCAAGCGCGATCTGTGGGCAGATGTAGCCAGACACGTATCCGAAAAGGCACTGCTGCTGAGCAATACATCTTCATTGTCGATAAGTGATATGCAGCATGAGCGTAAAGATGCAGCACGAATTGCAGGGCTTCATTTCTTTAATCCGGCACCAAAAATGCCTTTGGTGGAAGTGGTGGCCGGTGAAAGAACCTCTGAACAAACGCTGGATACCACCTGTGCACTGGCCACAGCCTGGGGTAAATATCCAATCATTGTGGCGGATAAGCCGGGGTTTCTGGTGAATCGCTGCCTGATGCCATTTATGGCAGCAGCATTGAAGTTGCTCGAGAGTGGTCAGAAGGTTACGCGTGTGGATGGGGCTTTGAAGAATTTCGGCATGCCGATGGGAGCAATTGAATTGGCCGACAGGGTCGGTCTGGATATATGTCAGCATGTGGGTACCCATCTTGGCGAGAGTTTCGGACAGCGATTCTCGATGCCGTCATGGTTTGCAGATATGGTAGCCGATGGATTGTTGGGAGAAAAATCCGGTACAGGATTCTTTAAGTATGAAAAAGGTAAACAGGGGGAATTAAACCCTGAATTGAGCCGATATTTAAGAAAGTCAGGTGTAACCGAGCATGAAACAGTTGCGAATTTGAGTGATGTAGAGGCGGCAATGAGCAATGCGGATATTGTTGATGCCTGCCTGATTCCGATGCTACTGGAAGCATTGGCATGTTTACGTGAAAAAGTTGTGGATGATCCAATGCACCTTGATGCCGCGTTTGTTTATGGTATTGGTTTTCCGCCGTTTAGAGGTGGACTCTTACGTTATTTTTCTGGCCGGGACAAGGCTGATCTGGAGCTAAAAATTACTGATCAAGGTTTTGATGTTCCTGATAATATGGAGGTTATGGATGGCTTCGTCTGACATATCCGAAACCAGATATTGTGCCGGACTGGATCAGGTGGTAAATGCGCAGTGTCTGTCTGATTTATTACTGTCATCACCGGCGGACTGGCTTGATAAGCCGATGTTACGCTTTAGAAAGTCCAACGGTAACTGGAAGTCATGGTCGCGCATTCGTGTGCAGCAGGCAGTATTGCGAGTGGCGGCATGGCTTGAGTCGAAAGGAATTAAACCCGGAGACCGGGTCGGCATTCTGGGTCATAACTGCCCGGAATGGTTTATTGCGGATTTTGCTGTTTTGCGACTCGGTGCAGTCACTGTACCGGCCTATTTCACTGATCCGCCCGAGGCCGTACGTTATGTGTTCGATAATGCCGAAGTATCGCTGATTTTTGTTGAGGAAGGGGAGCAGCAGGACAAACTTGCTGGTATTGAAAAACCGTTCATCTCTTTTCACGGCAAGCAGGAGAGTATCGTTACCATCGCTGGCGATGAGCAATGGGATAACCGATTGTCCACAACCTGTCCTGAGCGTGAGCAACTGGCGACGCTGGTTTACACTTCCGGTACCACCGGACATCCCAAAGGTGTAATGCTGACGCATGATAACCTGCTTACTGACCTGAGTGCAGGTCTTGGTGCCATTCCGGTCTTTGAGCATGATTTGTTTCTTTCTTTCTTACCGACTTCACACGCTTTTGAACGCACAGTCGGGCATTTTCTGCCCACTGCCTGCGGTTCGGAAATCGCTTATGCTGAAGATGTAACGACCTTGCTACGCGATATGCCGGAAGTTGGCCCGACGATTATGATTTCAGTACCCAGATTATATGAAAAAATCTATGCAGGCGTGAATGCCAAAATGGCCGCATCACGAGTAAAAAAGATATTTTTTGATAAAGCACAGAGTCTGGGGCTTAAGCGATTTGAATTACGTCAGCAGGGCAAAGATTTGAGCAGCCTGGACGTTGTGATATGGCAACTGCTGGACAAGGTAGTAAACAGCAAGTTAAGGGAAAAAATGGGGGGCAATATTCGGGCTTTTATCTCTGGTGGCGCTGCATTACACCCGGACATAGCCCGTTTCCTTCTGGCCGCAGATATAATCGTTTTACCGGGTTACGGTTTGACAGAAACATCACCCATATTATCCGTTAACAGGGAGAAGCATATCAAGCCGGCCACGGTTGGTCCTGCCTTGCCCGGCGTGGAAGTGAAACAGCTTGATGATGGCGAATTACTGGTGCGTGGACGGATGCTTATGCAGGGATATTGGGGAAATCCGGATGCAACGAAAGAGATATTTGATGAGGATGGCTGGCTGCATACAGGTGATAAAGTTGAAATTGATAATGATGGCTTCATAACAATTGTAGACCGCAAAAAAGAAATCATGGTGCTTAGCAATGGAGAAAATGTCCCTCCGGCTGTCATTGAGCAGCATCTTACTCAGATCCCTTGCATTTTGCAGGCCATGACGGTTGCCGATAACCGTGATTATGTGACGGCATTGATTGTACCTGATGTTCCCGCTTTAGAAAAAGTCTGGCAGCAGATTAAGCGTAAACCATTGCCGTCGGACTGGTGTGAGAATGCCGAAGTTCACGCCTGGGCATTGCAACGTATGCTTATGGAAGAGCATGATCTATCCAGTTATATGCAGGTTAAACGCTTCGCATTTGTGAAAACGGAATGGACTCAGACTGATGGTTTTTTAACGCCAACCCTCAAATTGAAACGCCGCAAGATTGCTGAGCACTATGCCGAACTGATAGAGTCTCTGTACAAACAAAAAAGTTAGTAATGATTTATGACATCTGATTTGCAATATGTCGCTGATTTATCAGCGGCGACGATAGATTATCAATGGTTGGGACGTCAGCTTTACGAGCCTTTATGGAGCAGAATGCAGCATCGTGCAATTGCTGTTGCAGATGGATCAGCTGCTGAAATTATCTGGACTTGTGAGCATGAAGTGGTCTATACAACAGGGCGGCGGGGCATTGATAACCGTCTTGATGACAACCTTCCTGCAACGATGATTACAACTGATCGTGGTGGCGAAACAACTTTTCATGGCCCTGGTCAGATTATGCTCTATCCCGTTATTAATTTGCGGCGAAGGGAGATTGGAGTGCGTGATTATGTACACCTGCTGGAGCAGTCCTGTATTGATTTGCTTGCGGGTATGGGGGTGCCTGCAAACAGGCGTAGTGGGTTTCCCGGCATTTGGCTGAAGGAAGGTAAAATTGCAGCCCTTGGTGTGCGTGTGACGCGCGGTGTTGCTTATCATGGTATGGCGCTGAATGTGGATGTAGATGCCTGCTGGTTTGCTGCAATCGACCCCTGTGGGCTGGGCTTGCCTGCCATCAGTCTGGTCAGTCGAATGCCACCTCCGCCATTGCAGAAACTGGCGGATGGCTGGAGTAGGTGTTTTGCAAAATCTCTGTTATAATTGTTAATGCTACAGGACTATATTTACACTGTTCATGGGAATCGCTAAGGTTCGCGCCCTTTCTGGCAAGCATGAGTTTACTTGCCTGCATGATGGAGGTTGAAATCATGGCACTAAATAAAAAACAAATAACAGATTTTGAAAAACAGTTGATTGATTGGAGAACTGAACTTGAATCAGGGCAGAGTGAAAATATGCAATTAATGCATGGACAGGAACAAACTGCATTTCCTGATCCGACTGATCAAGCCAGTATGGAAACAGATCGTAATTTCGGTTTGCGTATTAAGGATCGCGAACGTAAATTGATCAAAAAGATTAATCAGGCCATTGAGCGTCTTGCAGAAGGCAATTTTGGTGAGTGCGAATCCTGTGGCGGTGCAATTAGCATCAAACGCCTGCAGGCGCGCCCGGTAACGACATTGTGTATTGAATGCAAAACAGCTCAGGAACAGGAAGAACGCACCCGCCTCGATTAGTTGATGCTCCTTAGCTGGTTCGATTGAACCTCTGAAAAGCCCGCGCCCCGTCGCGGGCTCTTTGTTATTTCCAAAGCAGAGAATATTGAACCGCAAAGGTCGCAAAGTTTCGCCAAGAAATAGAAAATGGGGAACAGTAAATATACTTTACGATGAAGAATTAAAATAATCTGCTATACTCAATGCCGGGAGGCTGGGTCGTATGGCAGCAAAACATCAGTGCAGCAGATTGTTTCTCGATTCGGGCATTTATGATGGCCTCTCCTGCTTTGGCGAGCTTGAGGAGAGAATAAGCAAGCTTCCAATCAGCAAAGATAAAGGTGATGCCTTCGAGGTTTTTGCCGAAGCATATCTGGCGACCCGGAATATCACCCAAGCTAAAAAAGTCTGGCCTTTTGAATCACTGCCACCTTCGATTGCGCAAAACTTACAGCTTGATACCGGGCGAGATATGGGTGTGGACGGTGTAATTGAAACACCGCTCGGCCAGTATGATGCCTATCAGGTCAAATTCCGCAGTGGCCGCCCCAAACTAAAATGGGAAGAGCTCTCCACCTTCATGGGCCTGACCGACCGGGTAAGCCAACGCATTCTGTTCACCAACTGCGATGATTTCCCCAAACTGATGAATGACCGGACAGGGTTCTTCTGTATTCGCGGCAATGATCTTGACCGGCTTGAACAAAGCGATTTTGAAGCCATCCGACAATGGCTGACCAGCGGCACAATCAAGCCATCACGCAAGCAGCCGCTTCCACATCAATCTGAAGCGCTGGATGCCATCTTCCCCGCTCTGGAAAAACAGGACAGGGCAACTGCTGTCATGGCCTGCGGCACTGGCAAGACGCTGGTGGCTCTGTGGGTGGCCGAGCGTATGCAGTGCAAATCGGTCGTGGTGCTACTCCCTTCGCTTTCACTGGCGCGCCAAACCCTGCATGAGTGGTTGAAAGAAACTGCATGGCAGAAATTGACTTATCTTTGTGTCTGTTCGGATTCCAGTGTCAGCAGAGGCACCGACAGCGTGGTCGTGCAGCAGAGTGACCTGGATTTTTCTGTTACCACGAATGAAAACCAGATTCACCAGTTTCTGGATGCGGATTTTTCCGGTGTCCGGATTGTTTTTTCAACCTATCAGTCGGCCCACCTGCTGGGCGCAGCCATGCAAGGGCGTGAACCGTTCGATCTGGGCATATTCGATGAAGCCCACAAAACAACAGGCCGGCAAGGCGCAAAGTTCGGTTTTGCATTAAACGATGACAACCTTGCCATCCATAAACGCTTGTTCCTGACCGCCACTCCGCGCCACTACAATATCAACAAGAAAAACAAGGAAGGCGATGCGGCACTGGTCTATTCGATGGATGCGACAGATATTTATGGCCCGGTTGCTTTCACCCTCTCTTTCGCCAAAGCCGCAGAGCGGGGCATTATCTGTGATTACAAAGTGGTCATTTCGATTGTCACTTCCGAGATGCTTGGCCGGGAACTGATTCAGCGCAGTGAAGTGCTGGTGGAAGGAGATGCTGTCAAAGCCCAACAGGTCGCCAATCAGGTCGCTATCAGCCAGGCCGTAGAGAAATACGGTGTGAATCGCATTTTCAGTTTTCATGCCAGTGTTGCTTCGGCACGTTCTTTCACCTCGGACACAGGCGAAGGCATCGGCTCACACTTACAGGATTTC
This sequence comes from Zetaproteobacteria bacterium, assembly GCA_021545665.1. Next base: position 1,005 of record JAJRTX010000182.1, on the reverse strand, counting down.
GGTGCATTCCATGTTAATGGCGCCATGCCGACCTCAAAGCGCGCACATGTGATGAAAGCCTTTGCCGAAGCCGACCGGGCGGTTATCTCCAATGCCCGCTGCCTGACCGAAGGCGTGGATGTGCCTGCCGTGGATATGGTTGCCTTCATGTCCCCCAAAAAGAGCAAGGTGGATATCGTTCAGGCAACGGGCCGCGCTATGCGCAAATCACCCGGTAAAGAAGTCGGCTATGTCCTGATTCCGTTGTTTCTGGAAGTGGAAAACGAAGAGACAGTTGAAGAAGCGCTGGAGCGCACAGGTTTGGAAGATATCTGGAATGTACTGCAAGCCATGCAGGAACAGGATGAAGAACTGGTTGAAGTGATCCGACAGATGCGCGAAGACAAAGGTCGTACAGGTGGGTTCAACGACACCCGTCTGCGCGAGAAAATTGAAACCCTCTGCCCGGCACTTTCACTGGAAACGCTGCAAAACACGATTTCAGCGGCATGTGTTAATCGGCTAGGGGTTACTTGGGATGAGCGATATGGAGAGCTGAAAGCATATAAAAATAAATTTGGAGACTGTAATGTTCCTCAAAATTGGGCAGAAAATCTAAAACTTGCAACGTGGACTGGAACCCAGCGTACCAGCAGCAGGGAAGGCAAACTAAGCATAGAGAAGAGTAACAAATTAGAAACACTTGGTTTTATATTGGATACTCGTAAATATCAATGGGATAAAATGTTTAGTAAACTATCTAAGTTTAAAGATAAGTATGGACATTGTAATGTTCCACAACGTTACTTGGCAAGTCCAAAACTTGGGTCTTGGGTTAGCAATCAACGCACAAATAGTAATCAAGGGCAATTAAGCATTGAGCAAATCAAACAGTTAGATTCAATTGACTTTATTATCTATCTTCAGGAGTAAAACCACCGGCTTTGAGCCGGTCAGCTTCAGCTTGATGTTCATAATCTCTCCTCCTGTTTTGGCTCGCCCATTGGGTGAAAGCCAAAACAGGAG
>JAJRTX010000181.1 GCA_021545665.1 Zetaproteobacteria bacterium | reverse complement strand
CGCTACATTGGGCATCCTCGGTCTGGGCGGCGGATTGTTTCTCTTGAGTTTGGTTTGTAATCCTTTCCATAATGGTCACGAATGAATTGCATAATATTCACCGTAGGCAAAAGGGGTGTTTCAGCATTAGACCAGCGATCGTTTGGCTTAATATTTGCCAGTGCCAGAAATACCCAACACGACCTATCATTGTGTTGTGCTTTCGGCATATCTAAAGCAATCAGAATTTGCCGAGCCTCCTCAACTTTCTTGGCGCGTTGTTCCTCGATACCCATTTACCCCTCCAGCGAAAGAATTTTATTCACCACGCTATCAACTACGTCTTGGTCTAAGTTCTTTCTCCGACAGAGAGATTCTCCGATTTTAACTATCTTGTCACGCGCAGGTAGCTTAAGCAGACGAACCTCAGTTGCGTTAACTTGAGTGTTGCCTGAGATACAGCGAAAATATGTATCCATAAAAGTTGAGTTCAACAAGCCAGCCAAACCAAACGCCTCGGATTTGCGTAATCCATTTTCTTTGCCGACATAGTTAATGTGATTTTCAACAGCAACAAGAGGCGATTCACCTGAACCCTTTAAATAAACACCCGCGACCAGACGGCGCTTTTCATTTTTTGAGGAAAAGCGTTTTACGAAAAGATAATTCTGATTTGGGATCAGATTCTTTTCAGAATCTTGAGTCACCAGATAACGAATGTCTTTCTTGTGTTGACCAGTCCACGTGGTCGTAAAGGCGCGAACATTTTGCATTCGATACAACGGAACTGAATCGGTGGATACTTTCTTTGTGAGCAATTTCCTTGAACGAAAATCAACAATGCGTCCAGTTGAGATATAGTAACCCGCATTTTCAAATGTAGTTTTCCAAGATTCAACCTTTGAAAGTACTTGGCTTTCAGAGATCGTCTCAGGGACACGGATAATTGAATGAGAATTTGAGCGGTCGATTATCAAACTGCGGGGGTAGTGATTAATCTCCGATTGAGAAAGGTCACTTTCACCAACACTTGAAGAAACCGTAATTGAATCAACCTGAGGTTGCTTGACGCATTTCACTATCACATTTTCTTGGAGAACTTTTAATTCCTTGAACGCGCGATCACGCGTTCTAAAGATATGTATTCTTTCAATGTTGGTAGTGTCAGTCAGATAATTCCTAAAGCCTTTAAAGTACAGTCCGTTAGCAAAACTCCTTGGAATAATTGCAACGACTTGTCCGTTTGGAGCCAAACATTTTGTAACAATTGCAAGGAATGAGACATAGATATTTGGGTCTCCCTTATAAATGTCAGCAGTAGCTTTCGCGTAGGGAGACGTTTTCGTGTTGTACTTGAAATATGGGGGATTGATGCTGGAAAAGTGAAACCGTTCTTTCAATTTATCAGGACGCGCAAGCACAAAGTCCTCATTGCGTATTTCAAAGGAAAACTTACCGCCATTGTCAGTGAACAGGTTTGATAGTCGTTCCATATTACTTTTCAGTTTAGCTATAATGTTTGGATCTAATTCATACAGGACAGCGTGAACATTCAGATATCCCATAGAAAGACAGCGCATAGCTAATGCGCTCGACAAAATTCCTGCACCAGCACCTGCGTCCAAAACCTTTATAGTTTTTGTGATTCCGCTATAGGTGCTAACCATTGAAGCCATATAATCAGCAATAGATTCACCAGTGAAATATTGACCAAGCTCTTTCTTTCGAGAGCTATCTTGTTCTTTCCAGTATGTGGTTTGCTCAACAGCAATGGACGCAATCATAGATCGGATAATAAGTAGATAAGGGCTAATGCCAAGCTCTTTGCTTGAGTCGCTATATTCACCAGCAACCCCGCGCCAAACGACAAGCCGTTTGTCACTAAAGAGGTTGCATATTCATTTCGCTTAACAGACGAACCACCCCTGACCCCCGCCTTTCCCCTTGAGGGGACAGGAGCGAGATACAGGAATATTTCCTTGCAGCGCGGCTCTTACGAGCGCTACAAGGAATATTCGCTATAACCTTGTGAGATAATGGTTATTGACTAAACAGGTTTTAATATGGCTTGTATGAAATGAGCATTGACTATTTCATTGACTATTTTTCAAATAAAAAGGAGCTACATTTCTGTAACTCCTTGATATTATTGCCTTAATATGGCGCTCCCTGAGCGATTCGAACGCCCGGCCTTCTGATTCGTAGTCAGATGCTCTATCCAGCTGAGCTAAGGGAGCCTGTTGTACCTGGTTATTCTTTTAAAGCGGGCTGAAGAGTAATGCCTTTTAACCACACTTTCCATTCCGGATCATCCATACTGAACAATTCAGGAAATTTCTCATATAACCAGCCACGATACATGATTTCACCGTTATGCCTGATCTCAACAAGAGCGGCGGCATTATCCACACTTTCATCATTCAGGAAAGCCTTGTCTTTCACCCTCAACCCTGTTGCCAGCCCAAGCAGACGAATATTCCAGTCTTCAATCTGGCTTATGCCACCCAGAGCCGTCTTTGTGGACATCTTGCGTGTCGTATTCTTCTGCAACCAAACCACTTCCGCTTCACCCTGACGGACAGTTGCCCAGTACGGCACCATAGTCACCGTATGACTGCTGCCATGCGGATCATCCAGAGCCACAAGCGGCAATTGCCATTGAATCTTGCTGCCTTGCTCCTGCTCGCAAGCAGTGACTATCAACAAGGCCATTGAGATCAGCACAAGTTTCTTCAATCTGCCTCCTGTTTGCATGCTATGCAGCGACAACGAGTTATTTTCAGGACTCTCACGCATGAAAATCAGGAATCTACCACTCGCCTGGAAAGATTATGCAGGCATCCATGCCTTCCACCCTTTACCCCAGGGCACCTTCTCTGGCTACGCCATTCACCTTGCGGGCCGCCGCTTTATAAAATGGCGGAGAGAGAGGGATTCGAACCCTCGATAGGTTTTAGCCTATACACCCTTAGCAGGGGCGCGCTTTCAGCCGCTCAGCCATCTCTCCATTAACTTGTTTTTTACTTCACCACAATAGGAATTCACTGCGATAACTGGCGGAAGGGGTGGGATTCGAACCCACGAATGGTCACCCATTGCCGGTTTTCAAGACCGGTGCATTCGGCCTCTCTGCCACCCTTCCGTTATTAGTAAATCAAGTCTTACTAACCGACATTTGCCGAGGGGCGGAAAGATAGCATGGAGTCCTGATATGGCAATGCTCATAATCGTATAAAAAAAGTGGCCCGAATGGGCCACTTTTTTCCTGTTCCGGAATTAACCAGATTACAGCTTATCAGCTTCGTCAGTCAGGTAGGATGCTACTCCATCAGCATCTGGAACCATGCCTTTATCACCTCTGTTCCAGCCAGCAGGGCAAACCTCACCATGTTCCTCGGTGAATTGCAGGGCATCAATCATGCGCAGCATTTCATCAATATTACGCCCCAGCGGCAGATTATTGACGACCTGATGCTGTACAACACCATCCTTATCAATCAGGAACGAACCACGCAGTGCAATGGTGCCTCCCAACAGATGAACTGTGTTACCACCTTCATCTTCTACGCTCTCGTTATCAATGAGTACATCGTAGTCGGCAGCAATAGTCTTGCTTAAATCAGCGACCAGCGGGTAGGCCACCTGGCCAATGCCACCATCATCCACAGCAGTATTTCGCCAGGCTGAATGGGTAAACTGTGAATCAATGGAACAACCCACAACCTGCACACCACGGGATTCAAATTCTTTGATACGATGATCAAATGCAATCAGTTCCGATGGACAGACAAAGGTGAAATCCAGCGGATAGAAGAACAAAACTACATACTTACCTTTGTAATCTGATAATGAAAAATCTGCCTTGATTGACCCGTCAGCCATCACTGCAGCAGCAGTAAAATCGGGGGCCTGTTTGCTAACCAGTACACTCATAATAAAACTCCTTATAACTATAAAATTACGTTTCACATACCGTGCAATAGTAATTTAATATATATATATATACTACCCTATTCTTTTTCCGGTTCCTCCGATGGAGAGGTAAACTCAATAAATATGTGCCTGGTCTCCGGTGCAATACGGCTGACATCATCTTCAAGTGAGCGTCTGATATCATTCAGCTTACGCATAAACCGCACAGCCTGAGCAATTTCACCACTGTTCATATCAGAAAAAATAGCTTCCTCACGCAACTCCACCTCAGCCATCAACAGCGTATCTTCAGGTGAGAGTACAATACTGTTCACCCGCTGCACAGCCTGAACCTGCTCATCTGCCTGCCACAGTCTTGTAGCAATCTCATCCACCCCGGCATCTGAATGGTTAAGCAGATACTTGCGATTGGTTGCAGCCAGGAAAAATGCCAGTCCTCCCATGAGCAGGCCGATACAGATGGCAGCAATGCCGTCAAATATCGCTGAACCTGTCCATGCAGCCAACCCCATGCCTGCGAGCGCCAGCACAAGGCCGGTGACTGCAACCGCATCTTCAATCAATACTGCCAGCGTGGTCGGATCACGCGTCTCAACAAAATAAACCCTGAAACTCTTACCCGCCTCACGGCTCTGGCGCTTGAATTCGGTCAATGCAATATAAAAAGAATAACCCTCAACAACAAAGGCAAAGCCGATGATCAGAAATGGAAGCAGGGAAAAATCGGGTACATGATCATGCTGAAGCTGTTCAACTGCATGCATAATAGTGAAGGCACAACCCAGAAAAAAGATAGTAACTGCCGATACCAGATTCCAGAAATAGCGCTCCTGCCCATAACCGAAATGATGCTCTGTATCAGCTACGCGCTCAGACCTGCGCAAGCCAAGATACAACAAAGCCTGGTTTGCCGTATCCGCCAGAGAGTGCACAGCTTCTGCCAACAACGCGCTGGATCCTGACAGGGAAAAACCAACGAATTTCGCCAGCATCACCAAACCATTGCCTGCCACCGCTGTAAGCACTACTTTTGTTGAACCATGTGACATGGCTTCCCTCCATCATTACAGTGTCGGCATGTGGTCATACCAACATCTGGACTTTACCGTTCACCAGCTTCCTGCTTTAAAAGACAATTATATCTATCTGATTGAAGCACACAAATCAGATATGCTTATCGCCGTAGATCCGGCACAGGCAGAACCGGTAATCACAGTCTGCAAGCAACTGCAAAAGAACCTGACACATATTTTCAATACCCATCATCACCGGGATCATACCGATGGCAATCTTGCGTTGAAAAATCAATATAACTGTCGGATCGTGGGGCCTGTCAGTGAGGCCGAGCGCATTCCCGGCATTGATGTTGCCGTTTCAAAAGCTTCTCCACCGATGGTTGATGGACTTGAAGTACAGATTATTGATGCTCCTGGTCATACATCCGGTCATATTGCTTACGTGTTATGGGATGCCCTGTTCTGTGGCGACACACTGTTCGGGGCTGGCTGTGGCAGAATATTTGAGGGTACGCCAAAGCAAATGTGGAAAAGTCTGCATGAAATATCGCGGCTGGCCAAACAAACCAGAGTGTACTGCGCCCACGAATATACGCTGGCCAATCTTCGTTTTGCCCGTCAGGTTGATACCGGAAATCAGGCGCTGTCAGACCGGACTCGTGCTGATAAAAAGGCGCGTATACAAAAAAAACCCACAATCCCCTCTTCCATCGGTCTGGAAAGAGATACCAATCCTTTTGTGCGGCCTTTGAATGCTGAATTTTGTAGTAGTTATGCACAGAAAGAAAAAATTACCCCTGATCCGGCAACTGTGTTCGCCCACCTGAGAAACCGGAAAGATCAGTTTTAGATCAGACCCAGCTTACAAAAACCTGAGCTAAATCATTTGTCTGTTCAGCTCACTCTCCCTGATGCAAAATAAGCGCATGTTTTGAAATGATCGAATCCAGATACTTAAGCTGGCCCTGACTTTTGTTATCAAACCGAATACCGACTCCATTATCAGTTTTTCGTACAACTTCACCCTCAAGTTTAATCGGGTTTGGTGCAGATATGAAAGCCAGAACAAGCTGGACAGGCTCTCCTATTTTAAACGCCTCTTTGCTTTCAATAAGTAATCCCGTGACGTTGATATTCTTAGCATATCCATAATGGGTGCCTTTTTCAGATGTGAGGCTTACCAGCTCAGTGTATGTTTCCCGCTGCGCTCTGTGCGTCTTCTTTTTCCACGTTACAGTCAAGGCAAGCAACTGACGCTTTTCCATTTCCGGCAATTTCAGAGCCAGTCTTCTTATTTCCTCAATACAATCTATATCTGAAGAATTCATACGGACAAGACTAACAGAACAAATAAAAACGGGCACCTGCTCTGCAACAGGCCCCCGTTATCATAGTTATCAGCCTGGGTGCAAACCCGAAAATGGCTCCTTAATTACTGTTCAATGCCTGTAGTTTAAAGAGCATATTATTTGCTACAAAACCTGCAAAGTCGGCTGGGTTTTCATAGTTCATCTTATGTGCATAGCTCACCAGGTCCATCACCAGTTTTTTGGTTTCTGCTACTTCCTCATGTGTTCTACCACAACCTGCACAGTGTGTTCCTTCATCAGTACATTGACCGGTACATGGGCTAAATTTCACAAACATCTCCTGTAAACCTAATTAATTTTATAGTAATCGGGAAAGTACCTGCACAGGGCAAGCACCTTTTCAAATGGTGGGCCGTGTAGGATTCGAACCTACGACCCGCTGATTAAGAGTCAGCTGCTCTGCCAACTGAGCTAACGGCCCCAAATGAAAAAATATAGACCAAATGATCTATAATACAAATACTATAACTGGGGTGGATGAGGGGACTCGAACCCCCAACCACCGGCATCACAAGCCGGGGCTCTACCATTGAGCTACATCCACCATATCTCACCAAGTGGCGCGCCTGGCAGGGCTCGAACCTGCAACCTACGGCTTAGAAGGCCGTTGCTCTATCCAATTGAGCTACAGGCGCTCGCCAGATTACGTCCAATTGATTGTCCTCACTGAGCTTTGCTTAATGGTCGGGGCGGGGTGATTCGAACACCCGACCCTCTGGTCCCAAACCAGATGCGCTACCAGGCTGCGCTACGCCCCGAGTTTTAAGCCACATCAGCGAAGGCGGCGGAGATTAGGCATCCAACCGGCATTCGTCAATCCTTGAATCAATACTGGCTTAACAAGAGCCTGTTAACATGTGTATGGCCATAGCGACATAACCATTTTTGTTGCGCTGCAATGCATTTTGAGCACAATGTGCTTGATACACATTAGTCGGAAATAACGTAGCAGGGCACAAAAAACATCTTATCCCGCAGGGTAGCGCCTCAAACAAAGCCACTCAGCGTTACTCTCCCGGGGGGGCTCTCTTGTACGAGTACAATTCATCTTGTCATTATTCATTTGGATTCACTAAATATCTCTCTTCCCATCCTGCCCTGCCACATTTGGCTTAGCTGCGCTTCGATCAGAATTAGTATTAACAGGCTCCGGCTTTCAGGGTTAGTATTGCGATACTTTGATTTTAACCCGGACTACTACTATGAGGTGTGCCATGAGTAAAAACGGAATGCGGGGAACCACCATTTGTTGCGTGCGAAAAAATGACCAGGTTGCCATCGGTGGTGACGGTCAGGTAACGCTGGGTGACACCGTAGTCAAACATGGTGCTCATAAAGTGCGCAGTATCCGCAATGGTGATATTCTAACCGGTTTTGCCGGCTCAACAGCCGATGCTATGAATCTCTTCGAGCGCTTTGAAGCAAAACTGGATGAACATAGCGGCAACTTGATGCGTGCAGCTGTTGCTTTGGCTAAAGAATGGCGAACCGACAAATATCTGCGCCAGCTGGAAGCTATGATGATAGTAGCTGATCATGACAAGACGCTGCTTATTTCCGGCAATGGTGATATTCTGGAACCTGATGACGGCATTACTGCTATTGGTTCCGGCGGCGCTTATGCCAAAGCTGCCGCTACTGCACTTGCAAGGCATAGCGATCTGTCTGCTGTTGAGGTTATCCGCGAAGCTATGAAAATTGCTGCTAATATATGCATTTATACCAATAACAACCTGACTATTGAATCTATTCCCAGGGAGACATCATCGTGAACCAAACCATGACCCCGCGTGAAATCATCTCGGAGCTGGATCGTTTTATCATTGGACAGGATGATGCCAAGCGTGCTGTCGCCATTGCCCTGCGCAACCGCTGGCGCCGCCAGCAGGTGGCATCACCCATGCGAGAAGAGATTACACCCAAGAATATTCTGATGATTGGCCCCACCGGTGTTGGTAAAACCGAAATCGCACGCCGACTGGCCCGACTGGCCAATGCCCCATTCATCAAAGTAGAAGCCACCAAGTTTACCGAAGTTGGTTACGTTGGCCGCGATGTTGAAACTATTATCCGGGATCTGGTTGATACGGCCATCAAAATTGTTCGAGAGGAACATCTTGCACGGGTACAGATCAAAGCTGAGAAAGCAGCCGAAGACCGCCTGCTTGATATTCTGATTCCACATTCAGTCCCTGCTAATGGCCCTGTAGCCAGTGATTCCGGGGCGTCGTCCAGCGGGTCACGTGAAAAAATGCGTAAAAAACTACGCGCCGGGGAACTGGATGAACGACAGGTGGAAATTGAAATTGAACAATCTGCAAATGCGCCGATGATGCAAATTTTCTCCAATCAGGGTACGGAAGAAATGGATCTGAAAGATATGCTGGGCAACATGATGGGAGGAAAAAACAAATCCAAACGCATGAATGTCGCAGATGCCCTGATCATCATCCAGCAGCAGGAAGCTGACCGTCTTCTGGATATGGACACCATTAAGGAAGAGGCTATCAAACGCGCCGAAAACGATGGTATCGTATTCCTTGATGAAATGGACAAAATAACACATAGAAGTGGTGTTTCCAGTGGCGGTGAAGTCTCACGTGAAGGCGTACAACGCGATTTACTGCCGCTGGTGGAAGGAACCACAGTTAACACACGTTACGGACACCTGAAAACAGACCATATCCTGTTTATTGCCTCTGGTGCCTTTCATCTCGCCAAACCATCCGATCTGATCCCTGAATTGCAGGGTCGTTTCCCGATCCGGGTGAATCTGACCGCACTTGGCGAAGATGAATTTCGCCGCATTCTGGTCGAGCCTGAATCATCGCTTAGCCGCCAATATACAGCTCTACTTCAAGCTGAAAACGTCAGTATCGAATTTGCCGAGGACGGCATTGCCGAACTTGCCCGCATTGCCGTTTCAGTCAATGAAAAAACCGAGAATATCGGTGCCCGTCGTCTGCACACCCTGTTGGAGCGCGTACTCGAACATATCAGCTTCGAAGCCTCGGATCGCAGTGGGGAAAGTGTGCTGGTAGATGCCTCTTATGTGCTGGAGCAACTGGGTGACATCGCCGAAGACGAAGACCTCTCCCGCTATATTCTGTAAAGCTGTTGTTTTTCCTCCCTGCTAGCAGGCTACCGGAACAAATATCCAGAATTGGAAAAATAGTGGAGCCGTAACCGATTTTGGATATGTAAAACTGGATACCCGAATGGGAGCAAGCGGCGCTGCCCTGCCGCTCGACAGGCTCTTTATTGAAATAACCAGAGTATCCTTCTTTCGTGTTTCCTTGGGCACAAGAGTGATATTTATAATACAAAGACTTTTAATACGTGACTGAGCAAGGTACCTGTTTATTTCCTATTCAGGCTCTTGCGGAAGTCCTTGGGTATTCGAGCCACCAGTTTGGTCATTTGCAGCCATCGCCCCCCTTCTCGCTTAAACACGTATGCCGCCCCATTGTTGGGGCCTTCTGAGTCGTGATAGTTCGCGCCAACGACAATGGTCTCTCCAGAAATAGAAACGCTTCTCCCAAAAAGATCACCTATAGCTCCGCTGAATAACCTGTCAGACCTTGTGTCTTTAGCGGTAAGCAAGGCTACTTGCTTCCAATCGGCCCCAACACGCTCAAAAACGAACACGGCACCTTTTCGATTTTTGTAACGTGTGACACCTATAGCCATGAGATCGCCATCGATTGTTACCGAACCGCCATACTGGAACCCTGTTTCTTTACCGGCGGCATGAGGCTCAACCTTGGCTTGCAACCACCAATCACCATCGACATGTGTATATACAAAGACCGCACCTGCAGCTCCTACAGCAACTGTTCCGTTCGAAATTGCAATATTCCCCCGCCAAAGCCGTCATGGGACTGTTCTAACCTGGCTTCCTGTACCCAAGTATTCTTATGTCTTCTGAAAATGAATACTTTACCTGGGGTTGCCGTTCCTTCGTGTGCGCTTACAACAATAATATCATTTTGAATGGCGACTTCTTGACCGAAATTTTTGGCTAGATAGTTAAAGCTATGGGTCGGCGCTGTAGGTTTTTGTCCCAGACGAATAGCTTCTGGAGTGAGTTTTGTTTGGTACTGCCAGCCCGTTTCCCCTTTTGTCCAGTAGTAGACATTGCCGGACGATTGTTCTTGTGCCAGACGAGCAGCGTCCGGTGTGAGTTTTGTCTGGTACTTCCAGCCGGTTTTCCCTCTTGTCCAGATGTAGACATTGCCGGACCATGCTCGATAAATTTTAGGATCCCCTCCTACATTTCGAATCGCACCAATCGCTCCAATATTTCGATTTGCACCAGGCGCACCAACGACCGCTGTATTCCCGTCCAGTGCTACAGACTTGCCGAGGAGGTACCTCTCCCCGGCATCGAGGTTAATAAGCTCCGCGACTTCGTGCCACCCAGTTGGATCACTTTCAAAAACATAGGCGGACCCCGAAGCCGACGCGATCTTGTCTGCGCCCCAAGCACCAATTAACACTGTGTTTTTTGTGAGTGCTACAGATGATCCAAAATCGTCACTTCCAGTTTTTAGCTTCCTATCTTTATCTGTGAAAACGGCAACTTGCCTCCAGCCAGCCGGTGATAGATCAAAGACATAAGCAAGGCCTCCCAAACTACTTCCATCGCCCGTGCCACCCGGTGCGCCGATGAGTACTCCATTCCCGGAAACAGCAACCGCTTCACCGAAAAAAGCTCCTTGCAGTCCTTCTATCTCCTTTGCCTGCAAGTCAAAGCATCCAATAAACATGGGCAGGATCAACAGTAGCGTAAGATCAGCAATCTTCTGAAATTCAATAGGCATTTAACCCCTTCCCGTTTCAGTAACACAGGGGGCGCTACGGATACACTTCCCGAACTCCCCGATGGTTGTATTATAGCTTAAAGTTTGGGAATTGCATTGTTAGTGCTTAGTGAGCTTTAGTTGTTAACTTCTCCTGCATGCAAGAAAGCACAAAACAACAATGCCAACGACCAATATATGTTTTGCGGGTTAACCCGCTATAACAGCTTCGCCACCGGCGCGAAGGATTTTCGGTGAATCGGACACGATCCATGCTCTCTGAGTGCATCCAAATGTACTTTTGTTCCATACCCCTTGTGTCTGGCAAACTGGTAAGCAGGATAACGTGTATCAAGAAATCTCATCATCCGGTCACGCACCACTTTGGCAACAATGGAAGCAGCGGCAATCTCCTGCACCAGATCATCACCACCGATGATGGCTTCGGCCGGCATAGTCAGATCCGGCACACGATTACCATCCACCAGCACTTTTGACGGTTGAATGAATAACGCCTCTACCGAGCGCCGCATGGACAGCATGGTGGCATGCAGAATATTGATTTGATCTATCTCTTCAACCGTTGCCATGGTTACCGCATAAGCCAGCGCATGCCTGCGAATATGATGATATTGCCTTAGTCGTTTCTTTTCAGAAACCTTCTTGGAATCACGATAAGAACCCAAATATGGATCATCCGGTGACAAAATCACCGCCGCTGTCACCACCGGGCCCGCTAGCGGGCCGCGCCCTACTTCATCAACTCCTGCCAACATTATTTACCCCCTGTTGTTACTAAGACCAATATAAATAAAACCACATACAGAACTCCACAGACGATTCGGATCAAGACACGATGCGTAGGGAATGACAAGTCCTTTCCAAGTATTGTAACGCGGAGCCGGATCGCCTGTGAAGTTCCCTCCGGGCGAGCTGTCGGGCAGCTATCCGCTGTGTTGCATCGGCTTGCAATAGCTCGTGCTATTACTGTGCCGCCGCGCCTTGCGGAATGACCACCCGGCAACTCGCTGCCTATGGTTTTATTTATGTTGGTCTTAGTATCATTGATAACAGCTAACCTATACAACTCACCGGCAATGAATACAGACCATCCGGATCATGCATCAATTTTCAGAGGTTCTTTTGCATACCCTTGAAAACTCTGCTAAAATTATAAACACATAGGTGGAGGGATTAATCATGAAACTTGGACTTGCTCTTTCCGGCGGAGGATTCCGCGCATCTTTTTTTCATATCGGTGTACTGGCTCGAATGGCTGAAATTGGAAAACTAAGGAATGTTGAAGTCATATCGACAGTCTCTGGTGGCTCAATCATAGGCGCAATGTATTATGTTAAGCTGAAGAAGCTTCTGGATATTAATGCCTCACCATCAGATCAGGAGTTGATTAAACTGGTTAGTGAAATTGAAGAAGAGTTTCTTGATGGTGTACAGAAAAATATCCGTATGCGTACTTTCATCAATCCTCTGAAAAACCTCCGCATGGCGATGGCCAATTATTCAAGAAGTGACCGTTTGGCGGAGTTATACGACACATTATTTTACCGTCCCGTCCTGAACCCTGGTGCAGATGAGATGATTAAAATGAACGAATTGAAAATCAAACCTGGAGCCAAAGACAAGGACACAGCATTTGGCGAATACAAGACTGGAATCGATGATGTAAAACCCATTAAATATAACGAGGACATCGGTCAGGGTGGCTGCAAATTGCCTATCATCCTTATCAATGCCACCTCCCTGAACAGCGGTCACAACTGGCGCTTTGAGGCTTCCCGGATGGGTGAACCGGAGCGTATTTCAGATGATATGCTGGCAATAGATAAAAACTCACGGTTCAGCAGACCCGACAAATACGATGATATGCCAACGGAAGCCCTGATAAACATCAGGCTCGGACATGCGGTTGCTGCTTCCGCCTGTGTTCCGGGCCTGTTTAACCCACTGGCGATCAGCAATATGTACGAAGATATTCAAATCCAGCTGGTCGATGGCGGCGTACACGACAATCAAGGCATTGAGGCGCTACTTGAATATGGATGCAAGGAAGTGATCATCAGTGATGCATCCGGACAAATGGGCGATGAACTGGATCAATCTGCTCAAATACCTAAAGTGGTGGGCCGCATGAGCAGCGTCCTGATGGACCGTGTGCGTGAGGAAGAGCTAAAAAGTGTGCTGCGGAATACAGATGTTGAGACTACCCTGTTGCATATGCGGAGAGGTTTAACTCCCAATGTGTTACCCTACTGCGGCGAAAAACCACCAGCCAAGCTTCCAGATATCAGCCTTGAATTTGGTGTTCATGAAAATATTCAAGATCTACTCTCCAAGGTTCGAACTGACCTGGACTCATTCTCGGATGTTGAAGCCGACGCACTGATGCTGGATGGGTACCTAATAAGTAAGCATTGCTTTGATGAAAAGGTGGAGATAGTAAAGGGCCAATGGCGCTTCTCTCATCTGACCAATCTGATGGAAAAACCGGATGAGGTGTTTACTAAACACCTGGAAATAGCCAGTAAACAGTTCTTCAAAGCATTCTTCCTCAAGCCTCTGCTAAGCACATGCTGGTTATTGGTGATTTCCGTACCCATTGTTATACTTATCTGGACATTACTTGGTGAGTCCATTCAGAACTTTCTGGACACCAGCACAACATATGGAGGACTACTTGCTTTTGTCGTCATAACCATTGCATCTGTTGCCCTTTCTCGCTGGAAGAAGCTTTACAAGGCGATCAAACTGATCAGACAGCCAGCCACTTTTATTGGTCGGTTGGTAGTTCGAGCCATACCGCCTGCTCTGGGGTCGGCTATTATCTGGGTTCATCTGCGTGTTTTTGACCGGATTTTTCTGAAAGAAGGGGAACGCGAAAATTTCACAAGTTAAGGCATGGGGATCGATACCCCGGAATAGATTCAGAGGTGTCGGTCAATTATTATTATCCGCACTAGGAGCCTGTCTGACTTATGAGAAACCTACTGCACGGCAGGGACAGCAACCCAAAATATCCTGATTCATCGTTGCATAGTTGCATAGTTGCCACTATGCACCTCAAAATCATGCTGTTTTTTTACTCGCTTCCCCACCTGCTCGCTACGATTGCCCTAAGCCCGACAGGCTCCTAGCTTGCTCAGAAACTTTTCTCTATCATTTCGACAATTGTCTTGGAAGTAGTATCGGCGTTCTCATGCTGCCTGCGCCATTCAAACAGGGTTATAGCCAATGCATGCGTCACATTCATTGAACCAATTGTACCATACATTGGAATGTGCACCGATTGCTGGCAACTGGCCAGCATGGCCGGAGAAATGCCCTGCCGTTCATTGCCAATGACGAAAATGCAGTGCTCAGGTAAAGTTGTTGCAAAAATACTGGCCGATGTATCCGTTAATTCCACGGCAACCCTTGTTTCTGATTGTTGTAGCTCGGCAAAAAACTCATCACGTCCACATGAATTCCACTGAACTGTTTTTTCTGCGCCTCGTGCTGCCTTGCGAACTTTCTGCGGTGAACAGGCATCAAACTTTTCCGGTTCAACAAACAGTACATGCAGGCTCCCGGCCGCTTCGGCCAACCGCAGAACAGCCCCCATATTTTCCGGTGTATGGATGCCATCAGCGATGATTTCAGGCGCAGCAACATCTGAGTGAAAACGATACTGCCGCTCAAAAAGAAGCTGAGAATCCGTTTGCTTTCCAGACCCAGCAGCCACTTAGACCCCTAACCTCTCAGACTCGCTCCGAAACGGCGGTCCATGGCTTTAATGATGGCGCCAAAAGCCTTTTCAGAGTCTTCCTGTGTCAACGTACGGCTGGCATCTTGTAGCGTAAAGCGGATACCGAGGCTCACTTTTCCATCCGGCACACCCTTTCCCTCATAAAGGTCAAAGATGCGAATTTCAGTCATTGTGTTACCAGCCGCACTCCTGGCAGCATTCAAAATCGCATCGGAAGAAGTCTGTTTATCGAACAGGAACACCAGATCACGCTCCACGCCCGGAAACTCGGGAAGCGGTGTAAACTTTGCTGTTTTACCAGCCGGAAGCAGATCAAGATTGAGTTCGGCAACAAATACAGGCGCATCAATATCGAACCCGGCTGCAATATCACCATCCACCTTGCCAATACAGCCAGCCTCAGCACGGCCCACGAGGATCTTCGCACTCTGGCCTGCCTGCAGTCCCTGAATCCTATCATCAACGATGAAGCGGCCTGTCAGGCCGCGCAGTGCCAGCCATGTTTCAACCGCGCCCTTCAGATCAAAGAAGTCAGCGCCACGTGTATCATCAAACCACTGCTTCTGCTGCACCTCACCGGTCATCAACCAGGCAATCACATTATCTTCATCGTGCCCATTGTCAGTTTTAATATAGGTGCGCCCTTGTTCAACCAGGGCCACGCCTGGCTGCTGTCGATTCATATTATGCTTTGCTACAGCCAGCAGCCCCGGCCACGATGAACGACGCATCACTGTCATGGCATCAGAAATAGGATTCTCAAGCTTGATATCTGCACCATCATCCGCAACAAACAAACGTTGCTCGCTAGCTGATATAAAGGCGTAGCTCACCACCTGCAAAAAACCGCCAGCTACAGCATCATGAATAGAGCTGTCTATCTTTGTCGGGGCGGTTGTCACCAGTGCAGGCAGGATTTCGGGAATGGCATCAAAACCAATCACCCGCGCATACTCCTCGGAGATATCTTCAGGAATTGAAATATCATGCCGGAATGACGGCACAGTCGCATCCAGGTGATCACCATCCCTGACAATATCGAAACCCATACGGTTCAGCACATCATCCACTGATTGAGGAATACCAATACCCAACCGTGAAGAAAGGCGGGACACTCTGGCACTAACTTTGCGGCCTGAATTGATAGCTGCGGCATCACCGCAAACTGTAATAGAACCGGCAGAACCACCGAACAGATCAATAATCATGGCGCTCGCCCGTGCCATCGCTGTCTCAACCAGAGCAGGATCAACACCGCGCTCAAAACGCATTGATGCTTCGGATACCATGGCATAAGCACGGCGCGTTTCACTCACCCGTGCAGGCCGGAAAAAAGCCGATTCCAGTATGATATTGGTCGTACTTTCACTCACACCTGACAACTCTGAACCCATAATGCCGGCCAGTGCAATCACACTACTGTTATCGCAAACAAGCAGATCACCCGCATTCAATTTCAGTTTACGGCCATCCAGTGCGGTAAAATCTTCGCCACCGGCAGCAGAACGAACAGAAATAGCACCATCTCCATTCAATTGATCAGCATCGAAAGCATGCATCGGCTGACCGAGATCAAGCATGATATAATTCAATATATCAACAATGCCATTGACCGGACGCATACCTGCCATAATCAGTTTAGACTGCATCCAGGCTGGCGAATCAGCCACTCTCACACCCTTGATGTTTCTGGCCAGGTAAGCAGGACAATCCAGCTCAGCGGACACAGATAATGTTGGCGCTGCAACAGCATCATCCACACTGACATCAGGCAACTCAATCATGACCAGAGGCAGGTCTGCATCAGCAGCCAGGTCGCGAGCAAGACCACGCACATTCATGCAATCACCGCGATTCGGCGTAATGGAGAGATCGAAGACTGCCTCTTCCAGTTCAAGATATGCACCGACTTCCTCACCGACCGGCGCGTCGACAGGCAGAATGAATAGCCCGGCCGCATCTTCAGCCAATCCCAACTCCGCCTCTGAGCAACACATGCCATAGCTGATTTCGCCCCGAATCTTGCCCTTTTTAATCTTCAAACCATTGGGTAGCAATGTGCCAATGGTGGCAACGGGGATCTTGTCTCCTTCGCTCATATTCGATGCGCCGCAAACAATATCCAACAGCTCGGTTTCGCCAATATTAACTTTCAGCAAACTCAATTTGTCGGCATCCGGATGCGCGATTTTCGACTCAATCAAACCCACGCGCACACCTGTAACGGCAGCGCGCGGCTGTTCAACAGCCTCCACTTCATGGCCCAGACGAACCAGATCATCAGCAATTTGTGCAGCTGGCACAGTGAGTTTTACATGTTCTTTCAGCCAGGAATAGGGAATCTTCATTTACTCACCCCCATCCTGCGCAGAAATCGAACATCGTTTTCAAAGAACAGTCTCAAATCGGGAATACCCTGTTTCAACATCACCAGTCGCTCGACGCCCAGACCGAAAGCAAACCCGGAAAATTCATCGGCATCGATACCGACCGACGTCAATACATTCGGATGAATCATGCCACTACCCAGCACCTCGATCCAGCCACTGCTCTTACATATGCGGCAACCTTTGCCCGAACAGAATACGCAACCAATATCCACTTCGGCAGAAGGTTCAGTAAACGGGAAATAGTGTGGGCGCAGGCGAATTGCCACATTTTTTTCGAAATAAGTGGACAGAAAATGCTTCAATACACCTTTCAGATGCGCCATGGATACATCGCGATCAACCTTGAATACCTCCACCTGATGAAACATCGGTGAATGAGTCACATCATAATCACATCGGTAAACACGTCCCGGTGCCACAACAGCCAGTGGCGGCTCATGCCCCTCTTCAACAAAGCATTTCATGGCCCGAATCTGTACCGGCGAGGTGTGCGTCCTGAGCAGCATCGGCTCAGTACCATCCACATTTTTCATATCCTTGATAAAGAAGGTATCATGCATGGCGCGAGCCGGATGTTCGGGTGGAATATTCAGCGCATCAAAATTATGAAACTCATCCTCGATTTCCGGCCCTTCGGCGACGGCAAAACCCATCTGTGAAAAGATCATGCTGATCTCATCCAGCCCGTTCTGCACCGGATGCAGCGCCCCATTCAAACCACTACGTCCCGGCAGGCTCACATCTACTTTCTCTGCTTCAATTCGTGCAGCCTTGGCTTTCACTGTCAGTTCCGCTTCGCTCTGCTCCAGTGCTTCAGACAGGGATGACTTGGTCTTGTTCACATACTGTCCAATCACCGGACGCTCGGCAGGTGGTAACTTGCCGACTCCCTTCAGTACTTCGGTTAATGCACCCTTCTTTCCCAGGTAGTGAACACGCAGCTGTTGCAGAGCAGCCAAATCATTAGCCGCCGAAAATGTATCCAGCGCTTCAGTCTGAAGTGATTCAAGCTGAGCTTTCAACGCCTCAATTTCACTCATATTTTTCCCCTGTTCACCACGAAGATCACGAAGTACACGAAGAAAAGCAAATCTTTATAATAGATCCATACTAAACAAAAATGGATCTGCATTCAGGTTGATTATATCTTTTCTTCGTGTTCTTCGTGTCCTCTGTGATAAAAAAAAATAATATTTAAATAAAAAGGCAGAGCTGCGAACAGCCCTGCCTTCGATTTCACCATCACAACATCCGGCATATGCCGGTGGGTGATATTACTGAATCTGCGCGCGAGCTGCTTCTGCCAGCTTCGCAAAACCTTCGACATCGCGTACGGCGATATCTGCCAGAATCTTCCGATCCAGATCAATGCCTGCCAGCGAAAGGCCGTGCATGAAACCTGAATAGTTCAAACCATTCTGCTTGGCAGCTGCATTAATACGCACAATCCACAGACTGCGAAACTCACGTTTTTTCACTTTACGGTCGCGGTAGGCATATTGGCCAGCCTTATCAACCGCCTGGGTAGCTACGCGAAAGCAGCTTTTACGGCGGCCACGATAACCCTTGGCTGCCTTGATAACTTTTTTGTGGCGCGCATGCGCCTGAACACCGGATTTTACGCGAGGCATCTCAATATCTCCTATTAACGGCCTGGAACCAAACGGTTCAGCGACTTGACATCAGCAGGGGCAACCATTTCGGTTCCGCGCATATTACGTTTACGTTTGGGCGACTTTTTGGTCAGAATATGACTTGAAAAAGCGTTATTGCGTTTCCATTTGCCCGTCCCCGTTTTGGTAAAGCGTTTGGCAGCTCCACTATGTGTTTTCATTTTTGGCATTTCGTACCTTCCTTACTACTAATCTATTTTTTAAGTGGCGCAATGACCATGATCATCTGTCTGCCTTCAAGATTGGGCATCTTTTCGGGCTTGCCAAACTCGGCCACCTGCTCAGCCACATGTTTCAGCTGATCGGTGCCGCGCCCCATATGCGCCATCTCGCGTCCCCGGAATCGCAGTGAAATCTTCACCTTGTTACCCTGAGATAAAAACTTTTTCACCATTTTCAATTTCACTTCAAGGTCGTGTGTATCGGTGCTGGCACGCACTTTCACTTCCTTGATCAGCATAACGTGCTGGCGTTTCTTGGCAAGATTGGCTTTCTTGCTCTGCTCGTATTTATATTTGCCGTAATCCATGATCTTGCAAACCGGCGGATTACTCTTGGCCGCCATCAGCACCAGATCCAGACCTTTCGCCTCAGCCCTTGCTACCGCTTCTACCAGTGCAAGCACTCCCAGTTGCTCACCTGTTGTATCATCAACCACCCGAACCATATCGGCATTAATATCCAGGTTAATCGGCAAATCCTTTTTAATACAAAACCCCTTTTACTCCATTAAACAGCACGTATTCACACTCAGGCATAAGATGCTTTCAATCGCTGCATCTCTGCAATCCAGTCTTCAATACTGAAAACACCGAGATTCTGGCCACTGCGATCACGTACACTGACCGTGCCTTCATCCCGTTCTCTGTCACCAGCTACAAGAATATATGGAACCCTCGCCAAAGTATGGGCGCGCACTTTATAGCCGACCTTTTCGTTTCGCAAGTCCATATCCACTCTAAAACCCGCATCCAGCATACTTTTTGTCGCTTTTTTCACATAATCGGCCTGTGTATCGGTAATATTACAGATTACAGCCTGCACCGGCGCCAGCCAGAACGGAAACTTGCCCGCATGCTGTTCGATCAAAATACCGATAAATCGCTCCATTGATCCGAGCACCGCCCGGTGCAACATCACCGGCGTCTGCCGCGATGAGTCCTCGGCCACATATTCAGCGTCCAGTCGTCCCGGCATGGAGAAATCAACCTGAATGGTGCCGCATTGCCAGATGCGTCCCAGACAGTCTTTCAGTGAGAATTCGATTTTCGGCCCGTAAAAAGCGCCCTCACCCGGATTCTCACCATATTCGATACCCTTCGATTGCAGAGCCTGATGCAAAGCCGCCTCGGCCTTGTCCCACTGCTCATCCGTACCCACCCGGTTATCGGGTCGATCAGACAGGAAGATGATGATCTCATCAAAACCGAAACGCTTATAAACATCATAAGTCAGATCGATAAAGTTGCAGACCTCGGACTGAATCTGGCCCTCGGTACAAAAAATATGGGCATCGTCCTGCACGAAATTACGCAGGCGCATCAGTCCGTGCAATGTGCCGGATGGCTCATTGCGATGGCAGGAACCGAATTCGGACAAGCGTAGCGGCAGATCGCGATATGAATGCAGCTTCTGATTGAACACCTGAATATGACAGGGGCAGTTCATTGGCTTGATAGCGTAATCGCGGTTTTCGGTGCTGGTGGTAAACATTTCCTGACGGAATTTATCCCAGTGACCGGATTTTTCCCACAGTTTCCGATCCACCAACTGCGGCGTTTTGATCTCCTGATAACCATTTTCGCGGGTTACGTTACGGATTTCATTCTCCACCGTCTGCCACACGCTCCACCCTTTCGGATGCCAGAACACCATGCCCGGTGCTTCCTCCTGCAAATGGAACAGATCCAGCGACTTGGCCAGCTTGCGATGATCGCGCTTCTCCGCCTCTTCCAACCGATGCAGATAGGCTTTCAGATCACCCTTGGAGGCCCAGGCAGTACCGTAAATGCGCTGCAACTGCTCGTTATCGGAATTGCCTTCCCAATAAGCTCCGGCCACCTTCATCAATTTGAAATGCTTGAGAATGCCGGTGTTCGGCACATGTGGCCCACGACACAGATCAGACCACTCACCCTGTTTATACAGGCTGACCGTCTCGCCATCCGGAATGCGTCCGATCAGTTTGGCTTTATAAGTCTCGCCAATATGCTCAAAATGTGCAATCGCCTCATCACGATCCCACTCCTCGCGGTAAATCGGCAGCTTGCGATTAGCAATCTCGCGCATTTTCTGCTCAATTTTGCTCAGATCATCCGGCGTAAATGCACGCTCAAAGGCAAAATCGTAATAAAAACCATCCTCAATCACCGGCCCAATCGTCACCTGTGATTTCGGGAATAACTCCTGCACGGCCATCGCCATCAAATGCGAAACCGAGTGCCGGATAATCTCCAGACCTTCATCAGACTTCTCAGTAATCAGGCTGACTTTATCGCCATCATTCAGCTTGTGTGAAATATCCACCTGAACCCCATTGACCGAAGCAGCAACCGTAGCCCGCGCCAGACCCGGCCCGATATCGGCCGCCAGATCATAGGCAGTTGCGCCTTCTTTCAGGTCACGGCTTGAACCGTCAGGCAGTTGAATATTCATAATGATGGTTTTCCTCCGTCTGAAAGACCTGCATCCTAACGTTGCAGCGCACATATAAAAGAGGCCAGACTTAAATCAGTCCGGCCTCTGGATTAGCTTTGATGATAAAATGGTTGGCTCGGGCGGTTTCGAACCGCCGACCCCTACCATGTCAAGGTAGTGCTCTACCCCTGAGCTACGAGCCAAAATTCGTTGCAAACGTTACGTTTACATCTTATCCTATAATTGCAACTCTTCAAAAGTTGCACTATAGTTGCAATGAAAGTTAGCTGACACCTAAATAATCCAGATACCACACGCCCTCAAAGCGTTGCGGCATCATATGCAGGAGAGCATCTATGGCAACCCCTAAAAAAGTTGAATTACAATCTGGTGAAACACGGTGGGTCATACAAGTCTTCAAAAAAGGCTACAAACGACACACCATCCGAAAGAAGACTAAAGCAGCCGCAGTTAACGAAGCTCGCCGAGTTGCACTAGCTATGGATGATGGAACTTGGGATGAGTTTGCAATTGAGGCACAAAAAAAGGGCGACACAACTCTTAAATCTTTTTTTACACGATACCTAACAGAGGTTTCACCAAAAAAGGCAGGTGGGCAACAAACAATTGATTATGAAACCTCCGTGCTTAATGAGATTTCTAGGTATTCAATTGCGACCATAGATATATATATGTCAATCAGCGCCCAAAATTGACCCCCCATCAGCGTCCAAAATTGACCCCCCTAAATCATGCTCGATTCTTAAATCTCCAGCTCTCATTTCCAGTCTCTATAATATCGCAATGATGGGTGATTCGATCCAGCATTGCG
>JAJRTX010000180.1 GCA_021545665.1 Zetaproteobacteria bacterium | reverse complement strand
CTTGTCGAAGAATCGTTTTCCAGACCTGCTTTGACTCATCAATCCGGCCAATAGCCTTGCCAAGCGCAGCTTTAAGCGGGTTTTCGTATGCCTCTTTTAGTTTTCCAAAGCCGCCTTTTTTTATCGCGCTGGCCTGTTCTCTGGTGTATTTTCTTCCGGGGGTTTCACGGGATTCTGCATCATCGGGCTTTTTAGAGCGACTGAACATCGGCTGGCCTTCCATGGCAGCATCGCGCATTTTGTCGGTGATATCTAGGCTATGAACCGGGTAGCCCTTGTCCTCAACAACCTTGCTTCCAGGGTAGTGAGCCAGAAATTCGGAAAGGTTCTCGAACTTTTCATCAGAGTATTCAATTCCTTCTGCGCTACTACCAACCTTGCCGGATGGGGCAAGCCAGTAATTATCACCTGCAGGCGTTTCAAACTTCTTGTTGTTTTTGTACACCTCGTTCGGGAGGCTGGTTTCACCCACTTTAGCGCCCCACTTCTTCACATATTTATTAACCATTTTGGGCAGCATGTTGTCGTAGAAGCCGCGCATGCCTTCGCCGCCAATGTCTTTTTCTACATCGATTGAGCCAGATTGTGCGGGGTCATCAATAATTGCCTGTGCATGCTCATCACCTATCAATTCACGCAATCTTGCACCATCAATACCGCCTTCTTCAAAAGTTTCCATCGCATTTGCAAGCGCACTAATATCATACAGACCACCAATGCGCTCCCAATTTAGAGAATTGATGTAGTTACTAAGATTGTACCGCTCATTCTGCTGATCCCCCGTAGTCCAGGCAACGCGATCAAAGCCGTTTTCAGCCCCATAGCGGATCATGCGCTTTATTACCAGCATCGGCCATGTGGTTTTGAAGGGTGCGTCAGGAACCCCTTTTCTATTCGCCTCTCTTAAATTATGGTGTTTAAGATAAGCGTCACGCCACTTGTTTATTTTCTCAATATCGCCATCATTTTCAGCCTCCCATCTATCAGCCCAGTCATCATGGGTTAATATTGCTTCTTCGGCATCCATTCTATTATCAAAACCAAACAGATCGTTTCTGGTGAAGGCGTTTATTGCGTCAGCAGTCAATTTGCTACGGGTTAATTCTGCCTCGGCTATCTCTTTTTCTATGTTTTTAGTTCGATATTGGTGTTTCCGACCAGACTGGTGCCAGTCACTCTGCGTTTCCTCAATAAACAGCACGCGCTTACCATCGGAGTCAATGCGCTCGTTGTAGCGAACGTGGGCGAGTATGTTTTTCTCGTCCCAGTGGGCGCTGGCAAAAGTTTCCTGAGTACCTGTTTTCTTTAGGTTTCGCCTTGTAATCCGCAGCCCGTTGCGCTCAACAATATTACTAATCTCTTCATATTCTGAAGTCGTTAGCTTCTCGAACACAATGGTTTTTGACTCTTCATCCATGCCATATTCAAGATGCTCAAAGCCCTCAGAAGAAATATCGGTCAACACATTATCAGCTTCATCTTCGTTGCTGTAGGGTATTTCTCCAGTGAAACCAATAGGATCTTTGGTTGGCAGCGTAAGCAACAGCTCAGTATAATTTTTGCCACCGGGCAGGGTGTAATTTGAGTACTGAGTACCGCTCTCATCTGATTCGCTGTAACCAAAATTCTCATTAGTTTTTTGGTCATAAGCGATAAATGCTAATTCGGTAACGGCATTACTAACATCTTGTAAGCTATATTTTTCTATAAATTCATCAAACCTGTCACTATCAATGTCACCATGAATATCTACAAAGCCTTTAGTTATTCCGTCAACGTCCTCATAAGACTCAAACCACCATATTTCACCGTCAGGCGTATTGTAAGCATCATAAAAACCATCTGTTCCAACATTTACATGGATGCCTTTAGATTGTATTTCGGTTTTATACCCTTCTATAAGAGAAGCTGAACCTTTGCTGTTTCCACCACCCTTCTCAACCTCAGTCACCTGAATTTGATTAGCATCCATAAAATCAAGCACATCGGCCTTTTTAACTTTCTTGCCCACATCTTGCTGGGCAAGCCACTCAAAAACACCAGACCATTCAAACTCTTCCCTCTTGAAATAACCCTTGCTCATCATCGCGTGAATTTGACCGGCAAAATTTCTTGATGAATTAGTTGCACTCAGCTTTTCAGCCAGGACACTGCGCATCTGCGAGTAGAATATGGGCGCGGTACGTTCCTGCTGATTCTGATAACCGTCTGTTTTCGGGTAATTCTGCTGTCTTGCACCACGGCGAAGGCCTTCTTCCATTGAATTGATCAACGAAAGGATCTCACTCTTGCGGATATGCTTGCCAATCATACCAATGGCCCGTAGCGCATTGATGATGGCATTGATGATCTTATCCAATACCTTTGTTATAACTCCTTGATTTAATTCAGCAATCGAAGCAATAACTTCTTCGGCCCGCTCAAGCTCACTCTGATCCGCATAGTCACGATCTATGCGGGCCCAGACACGTTTTAATGTTGATGATTTACGAGAATCTGATACAGCTTCAAAAATTTTTCGCTTGTGTTCAGGACTAAAGAGATTCAAGCCATGATGGCCGATGAGTTCATGGCGAATCGTAGCAATGGCATCAGCCTTGTTGTTTAACTCAGAAGCAACCAGGACAATGACGCGCGACTTGCCGTAGTACGCGCCTTTTACGGTATCAGTACCCACTTCTTTCGCATATTTCTCACCAAAAGCAGCTACCATGGTTGGATACACACGAAAATCAATATCAATGTTCGCGCTAAAGCCACTGGCAAACTCTTTAACCGCGGCCTGTACGGTATTCACAGGCATGCCTTTAGGTTTAGCCATGCTCTTGCGGCGTGAATATTGTGTGCTTTGCGGTTTTCCCTGATCAAGATCAGGCAACCGGTCCGTTTTTCCGTACCAGACTTTATTGCCACGTGACCACTGATACCCTGCATCTTTCAGCCTGCTAACTATTTCCGGATCTGGTTTTTCATCAAACTTAACCTCTGAATAATCAGGCTTATCGCCTTCACTGACCGTATAATTTTTATTATCTTCTTCGGGCTTTGTATCACGCCCTGCAAGCAACGCATCCGCCGCCTCACGATCTTCAGCAACTTCGTCAACTCCCTTGTCGATTACCACCATACGAGCATTAGCGCCGGTATTTGTTGGCAAACTAGAATCTTGGAATGTTCCCTCATCCAGCTTTTCTTCGCTACCGCCAACCTCTTCAAGCCATTCGCGGAAAGCAACTGCTTTTTTGTCTTTACCGAAAAACACACCCTCGCCCATGATGGCAACAATGCGTCCCTCTGGCTTCAGTAACGTATAAGCGTGTCGAACATGCTCTGCATCACGGCGCTTACTAAAAGGTGGATTCATTATGATGCGGTCATATTTGCCGCCAGCAACCTGCTCTATTGGTTCATAATTCCCTTTATCATTATATTCAGCACCAGATAATTCAATATATTCAGCAGGTACGCTATAGCCATCAGTTAGTAATTCTCTAACCTTTTTACGCAGAACACTTTTTTTATGATCCCATGCCTCAGCAGCCTGCCCAGATCTTGCTGACCTGGTTGTTGCCTTTGCTCTGGATTCGTGTTGATAGTCAACACCAGTTTTTGGATCATGCTTGCGAATTGCATCACGCGCATTATCGACTTCTTTCTTTAACGTGTTGAGTGTTACCTGATGTTCTCCAAGATCTTTACCTGATGGAGATCCCTCGTAATCCATAAAATCACGGCCAGCCAGGGTAAACCCTTTAGCTTCCAGCAATTCACGGCGGTCCGATCCCATTTCAATAACATCAGGCTCCACGCCGGCCTCACGAATACGCTCAGCGATATGGCCCATTCCTGCAGATGGCTCCAACACGCTCATACCCTCTTCAATATCAGCAATCTCAACCATTTCATCAGAAGTTGATTCAGGTGTCGGGAAGAAATCCATGCCATCATTACTGCGCCCGACCATGGCACGCTCCATTTCCTTGATCTTGTCTGGTTCAGGTGGTTTTTCTCTAAGATTCACAAACTCACGCAAGGCAGCGCGATATTCAGCCGGGGTTTCAATACCCATAGACCGCAATCGATTCAGCTTGTCGTATGAACTATCAAACTGGTAAGGCACATCAATTTTGCTTGTTCTACGTGCTTTACCAACAAACTGCTCAGCAAATTCATCGCTGAGCGTGATACGAGCATCGTTATCGCCTTCCCAGATACCCTTTTTAATGGCCTCTGACGGACTCAGGATAATCAGGTTTTCACCACGCTTAAACGGTAAGACAATGGCTTGACCACGGAAACCAGAACGGAGAATTGATGATTCAGCATCGCCTTTACGTTTAAAAGTCGCCTTTACTCCGTCTTTGCCTACAAACGTAGCCACCAATGGTAAATTTTCCTTGGCAAAATCTAAGTATTTAGTGGTGATATCATCGGCCACCTTCATCATGCGCTGGCCCAGCTTCTTCATACCATCGATTTCCAGCATTTGACGACCAAGTGTAGCTAAATCAGAACGATAGGCGGTGTATGCTGGGAAATTGGCAAAATCCACGGTATCAGCATCAACGGCCTCACCACGATGCTTTTCATAATCAGTGTAATTAGGATATTTATCATGCAGCTGATCATCTTTTGCATTAACTAACGTCCGATTCAGCATTTCAACCTGAACTTTGGTGCGTAATCGATCTAAAAACTTCGTGCCATCACTATCAATAGCCTGAGCGATATTACGCATAGTCTTAGCCAGAGCCTTTTCATGGTTGGCCTGAGCTTCAGCACTGGCAGCAAATCGAGCACGGCGAGCCGTATTCTGCTTTCTGTCGGCACTTAATGACGTATCAGCACGATCCTCAAGCCGCTCAGCCATTTCATTCAGCCGTTCTACTGCAGTTTGTGAGCGGTCATCAGCGTAAGCGTCACGGCGCTCCTGAGCACGCTCCTTAACAGCTTCAGTGTCACCACCGGTTACATATTTTTGAAATGCCTCGGCCGACTCACGATCTCTAAATTGAAACCCTGGTACAGCACCTTTGCCACGGAAACTTGAGTAGTTACCGCCCATTTTTCTAGCTGCAGCTAACCATTCCTTATAGACATCACGCTCGACACGTTCAGCTGGCACAACAACCCATAAATCATGGCCATCGCGAGTATGTTTAGTTGCAACAATTTCAGTTTCAGTAGTAACACCAGTATTAGCAACCCGGTTGCGGTACTCATCACGCGATTCACCGCGTCTGGTTCTGCTTTTCTCTGCCAGAAGCTCATCAAAACTGGCCCGTTGTTCAGGATTAAGCAACATCCTGGCATCGTGAAGCGTTAGATCATCATTATTCTGGCGCTTTGTGCGAATGAATAACGAAAAATCTTCAAATGTTTTTGGGTCAGCAATAGCTGCCTCAGCCTCAGATTTTTCTTTTTCACGTTCAACTGTTTTTTCAGCGCGGTATTCTTTCCAGGCAACCAGATCTTCCTGGGTAATGCCTTTGGCAATAGCTACAGTTTTATTCCACGCATCTTCCTGAAGCTTTGCATAACCACCACTGCCAATAACAAAACCTTCAGCCTGCGGTGTTTCTTTGTTCAGAAGATAGAATTCGACCAGATTTTTATAAACATCATCAACAATCTCAGCTTTCTTTTCATCACGATAGTAATAGCGTTGAGCCATATTCTTGAGAATCGGCTTTGTATATTTATTCAGGCGAGTGACAACATCATCTTTATTTTCCAAAAGAATGTTTAGTGCAGCTTGGAAATCATCGACTGACAACGTGCCAGCATTCGCCCCTTTAATGATTGCATTGTGATATTTAAGTGTATATGGACCACCTTTGAAGCCCTTTTCATCGGCTTCAGGCTTATTAACTACTTGCTTATATCCTTCTTCAGAGACTTGAATTTCATCAGCTTTTTTGGTTTCTTGGCTGGGTTTCTCTTCTTTAGTTGGCTCTGGTTTACTTAATGCAGCCTGATAAGTTTTCCAAAAATCAGATCTTCCCCCAACAACGTCCAATAACCCACCATCATCAACCAGATGTTTATCAATTTTTTCCAGCTGCTCAAGCGCTCTAGTCTTATCAAGATCTAATGCAACATTGAGCGCCTTAGTGGCTTTTGGTCTAAAAGCAGATTTATCGTTCCCAGGATCAGCCATTGCTCCCATTGATCTCGCAATAATCTTGATCTCATCCATGAAGTCATCGTTGGCTTTTTTCTCCGTTGCTTTTTCAGCGTCACTTGTTACTTGTTCAGGCGTTCTAGCCTGTAACACAGCATATTCAACCTTAGCTTCTGCGATATTTTTAGCTTTTTGAGTGCTGTCAGATGCTTTATCAATTCGCTTGTTACCACGTTCTGCCTGACGACTATTGAAGTTGCTACGTCCAGCAACGTGACCTGACACCATGGATGAACGAGCTGATAATTCAGACAATTCAGCCTTCATATAATCTTGTTTGAATTGCTCAATCGCTTTCTTTAAGGCAGCTTTTTGATCATCGGTTTCGGCTAATGTTAGGTTTTTATCATAAACATCAGTGACAGCCTCAACAAAAGACCGTTCGTAAACCTTGCCAGCCCTTGCCGGATTGGTTGATATATGAGCATGTGCTGATACAACTTTACCAGTGTGATATTCTGCTTCGGTTACAGGAACATATTCGAATGTTGATAGTTTTGATTTTATTTCACCAAGCAATTTTGCTGTAAACGAGAAATATGCACCGGTACTGCTGGTGTCCCCGTCCTCAATAAAATCAAGATCAGTTTTAACCTTGTTAGCCTCATCGACTGATGTGGCTGAATCAACGAGCTCACTGGCTTTAATGCCAATAGCCTCTTCATATTCGATTAAATTCTTACTACCGGACTCGCTGGCTTCTTGGTAATACATAAAGGCATCGCGTAATGACACAGCCTTTTCGATGTTGTTTAATATGTCGACACCGCTTTCTTTAGGTTCTGCAAACTGTTCTTTAGCGGTTGGACGATCACTAATTTTTATTTCATTATTATCGTTATCCCATACACGACCATTATATGAAATCCGGGCAACCTGCTTACCATCCTGATCAACAATAACCGGATCTTCGCCAAGATCACGACTGCCTTTTCCTTGTTTAGCGGCCTCATCGATAACCTTGCTAAACTTATCGCTGGCTTCTTTCAGTGATGCAACAGGCTGTTTATTGCCTTGAAAAACAATAAATAATTGCTGTTTAACCTGAACCTTTTTACCCGGAGCCTTCTTAACTGGTTTTCCGTATTCAGTTTTGGTCTTTCCAGATTCCAGCCACTTTTTAAATTCGCCAATGGACGATTCATGAATACTGTCTAAACCATCCCAGCCCTTGGTGTAGCTGTCGTTGTAAGCTTTTCGTGCTTCGGACTCATCAGCAAAGCCCATCATGACCTTTGTTTCGTCAAACTTACCCTTCACGTACTGATTGATAATGAATACAGGATTGTTGTCAGGGATATCAACATCGGGGTTAACAAAGACATCGACTGCATCGCCATCAGCACCGATATAACCAACCAGATCACCATAATGAGCTGCCATTGCCGGCCACTGTGGCTTTCTTTTTGAGCCAGCAGGGTTTTCAATGGCGATATCTAAACCCTGAATAACCGGATAACCCTTGGCATAGGACTCCGCATCAATCTGATCTTTAGTCGGTGCCTTTTTATCATTTTCAGGTGATGCAGCAGCTTTGTCTGCCTCTTCTGTGATGTGCTCGGCTGGGGTTACTTTCTTACCCGGATGCTTTTTAGCTGGTTCGAACAAATCAGGCTCGAGCTGGCCACCAGACAATAAATCAGGTTCGCCAGCGAACTGCTCTGCGGCTTCTTCTTTCTTGGCCTGATCCTGTTTTGCGGTTACTTCAGCGTCTTTTTTGGCCTGTGCGGCTTCATCGACTTCGCCGGCAAGATCGGTTTTTTTGCCAGGTGATTTCTTGCCTCTTTTAAATCCACGCTCTTTGCCCTCAGTGAGCTTGTCAGACCACCAGTTGACACCAGCCTCATCGTAATGGCCGGGGGATACAAGCTGCATCGCTGAAATTTCTTTTGGTGTGAACCAGTTATAGAGCTGGTTACTGATAAGGTTAAATGCTTTTGAAAGAGCATTTTCTTCCTCGCGTTTTTCTCTGGCTTGCTTGGCTTCTTCATCTGTGAATACGTCTGTATACTCAACATCCTTCTTTCTACCGGGAGATTTTTTGCGTATAATGGACGAAGCCGATGAAGTTGTAGCTCCACCGGCCTCTGCCACAACGTCACTATCAGGAGTAACGTCATGCCTGTTTTTAATTGTACCAGATGCAACATCAGTTTTAGCAGAGCTAATTACGCTGTCCGAAACCCCAATAGAATCTTTTGTAGCCTTCCTTGTTGGTACTCCTATCAGCGAACTGGCAATATCGATAGTCAGGGATACAGAAGGTTCTCCTTCAACAGAAAGACGATTAAGGAGCATCGTCTTATCATGGAGCGTCATATCGGTAGAAAGCTTGCTACCGATGAGGTCATTCACCACATCGATGGGGATAAGCTTAATAATTCTATCGACAATCTTGAGATCATGAGCTCTAGCGAGCACATTCGTCACCATCGCTTTAAGTTCGTTGATGTTGAGATTGCCAAGACTCTTAGGCTTGAAGGATTTAGCTGCCAGAAGATCGCCGATCGTCTTGGTGTTTCTGTTACCTGTCTTATTAGACGGCTCAAGAAGGAAGGCATTGACACTGGCAGGATTACTGTCAGCAAGGATGCTGTCAGGGAATTGTTTGAAAAAGGTCTCAGCGGGAGACAAATCGGAATCAAGCTTGGGTTCAGTACCGATCACATTTGTAGAACTATCAAGAGCATCGGCATCAGGTAGTTTCTCACCCTTTAATAAAACACCTTTTGGCCTTGTTGTTTTTGATACCCTGCTCCCAGAGCTCTCTCTATCGGCTTTGTTCTTTTGCATTGCTCGATCAGCAGATCGAGCGTCTTTAGTAACACCAAATGAAAAAGCTAATCCGGTTATACTTGATCCTTCTGATTCAATCTTTGCGGTGCTAAGGCTGTCCTGAGCATTGTTTAATGCAGAGATAATGGCAGACTTATCATTTCCATAGCTCCAGAATTCATCGCCGCTTACATGATAAACAGAGCCGCCCAGCTCAGATTTTAAGGTGTTAGCAATCTCAATAAGAAGTAAATCACCAGCCTCGTTGCCCATCTTTCCATTTACCCAACCAAGACTATCCGCGTCTATAGAAACAATATAATCGCCACGAGCCTCAGCTTTTGGTAACTCTTCTTCCCATGCAAAGCGATTTTTAATACCAGTAAGCTGGTTAATCGTTGCATCGTGGCGCAGTTCCTCAATGAGCTCTTTGCGCTCACCCATGGACATAGCATCGATGGATTTCCGGTATTTATCGCCATGGCGGCGCTCTTCTTCTTTGCGCTTATCTGCTTTTAATCCGGGCTTTTTCTTCTGGCGGCGATCTTTTGTTTCAGCTTTAGGCTTGGTGGCTATTTTTAGAAGGCCACTGATTTCCTTTCGAAATTGACCGGCAGCCACGACAGCATTATTTTCAGCATCAACAGTGTAAGGAATACCAACACCGCCCAGCATCTTACTAAGTGCTGATACATCACCGCTAATGGATATGCGGCCACCATCTATACTGGTTATTTTTGACGTTTTGGCTGCGGGCGCAGCTGGTGGGTGTGGTGTGGGTAGGTCTAAGTTCTCTTCAGCTGGGAGTCTGTTTCCAGCATATTCACTCCCTGCGACTGATCCTTCTGTTCCGGCGGCAGGCTCTCCGGTGACGGATTCTGCCCCTGCACCCTGAATTTCGGGGGCTCCTTCAAGCTCCTGAAGTGCTTGCGTGCTTGCCTGGCTCTTTTGCCCATAATATGCCTCAAATAGTTTGGTTATCTTTGAAATAATATCGGCATCACTATCCTTACTATCATAAAGCAACGAATCGACATTATCACTTAATTCCTGACTGATATTCTTGGCCTGCGCCTGAAACTCAACGAACACACGAGCAATACCATCCATATCTTCTGGATACTGATCTTCTTCGAGCAACCAGTCTGCTGCTTCAGGGAATTTGGCTCTGGCCCTGGCTTCTCTGGCAACGCGCAATTGCTCGCGCACGTACTCCATATTCTCGCTGGAAGTGCGACCATCGGTAATGTTATTCAGCATAGCGCCGACAACGCGGGCTTGCCTTACGCCAAGACGTTCTCCCTTAATGGCTTTTTGTACAGCGTGCTGAACCTTCTCAACCGACATCGAGTAGTTATCATCTTCCATGAGTGATTTAAACCACTCGGGATTAAAGCTTTCAGTGCGCACCATCGGTACTTGTGGCCGGCCATTTTCATCACGCGGATCAGATTCACCACCAATAAAATTCGGATCCGGAATAAGCGAGACTCCACCGCCATAAACCAGCTCATCAGCCATGTTTTCCAGATTGTCACGATAGATATCACGATTTAACCGTGGATCAACATAATTGATGGCAGGATCAGAAGTAGTCTCTTCTTCTGCTGGGGCAAACTCCGATATATCAGCACCGCCCACACCACCAACAGCGCCGGCCTGATCCTGATTGCCTTCTGCTGATTCTGCTGAAGGTGCCTGTATATCAGGCATATCAACCATACCATCAGCGCGTGGAAGCCTGTCACCTTCAACACCGCCCAGCACATCGCCGGCATCTAATGGTGGCTCACCGCCTTCTGGTGGTTGCTGTGGGGCTTTGTCCTGTGGTTGACCAGTCTTTCCAGAACGGCGAGAGCCGATCATAGCGGCCAGCGTGTTCATTGCATAACCAAGCGTAAAGCCTACTTCACCGGCCTCTACCGTACCTGTGAACAGACCGCGATCAGGATCATATTTGAGAAGATTAGATGCAATCGCATTTTGACCAACGGACTGCAACACTTCCTGAGTCAATTCTTCAATGCCACCCTTAAAACCTTCTTTGATTATCCGTTTGACACCACCACCGGTAATGCCATCGAGACGATCTAATATCCGGGTTATCGGCAATGCCTCACTGGTACCCAGTATGGCGTTCCAGGCAAAGGCCTGCTCACGCAACTTAGGATCTGCGGCTTCATCTTTTTCAAGCGTAGACAAGTAATCCTGAACACCCTCAACACCGGTAGCAGTTGCACCGAGGCCCATGGTAGTAGCCAGCACGGGTATTTTTGCAGCTTTCCCAGCCACACCACCAGCCATAAATCCGAACATAGAGCCAGCACCTTGCGGGATCTGTGATGTCCAGAAGTCATCGGCATATTCAGGGTTTACGGCGAATTTGTTGAACCATTTTTCAATGGAGTCACCGATTTTATAAGAAGTGGTATCTTCAGGAGTGAGATTGTCAGGGTTTCCCCAGATAGGATCATCGCCATACTTGTTGGCCAGCGCAACAGCACCTTCACCAACGGCTTTGGGCAATGAGGCAACAATAGAGCCAAAACCACGCATGAACGAGCCACCGGCAGACGATACTCGACCTTGTTTTTCTCGTCTGAGCGCTGTGGCAGGTGGAGGCGGAAGCCCAAGATCATTCCCACCAGGTGCGGGAATAGCTAAATCACTGGCGGGCTCTTGTGGAGTGGGTTCAGGAGCAGCGTATTTTGAAAAAGGGTTGGTATCTTCTTCGGTTTGATTTGCTTCTGGCCCTGCCTGTGGAGCGGCGTACTGTGCAAATGGGTTATTCTTCACTCTTTATTTTTCCTCGTTCTAGGCTTATTTCTGCCAATTCTTGATTTACTGTGAATGGCAAGGATTTCTTTGTCTGCTTTTTTATAACTACGCAGTGATGCGGCCTTTAATGCGCTTGAGTTTTCAGCCCACCATGCAATTTTTTCCTTATCATCCATGTTGACCCATTCGTTTTTGTACTCTGAAACCGCTATTTGCCGATGAGCTTTCTGGGATTTCTGGCCTGCGCGTCTTTTCTCTGTGCGGCTCATTGCGTGACCTTTCTTCTTTGGCTCAGCTTCTTTGGGTTTAGTCGTTATACCAGCATTGGCCTCACGAACTAAGCTGGGGCCACCACCACTGCCATCGGTTACGCCCGCACTGGCTTTATCTTCCTGACCCATTGGAGAGGCATTGATAATCTTGTCAGCAGAGCCGGGACCAAACGTATCATCAAAAAACTTCTTCATTTCATCACTGGGATCGGCTTTGAGTTGCTGAATGGCCTCAAGTGGGATCGGAGTGTTAGCATCACTCATTGGCTGTTGATCGCCACCATCACGCTGTAAAGACTCACCTTCAGGAACCATCTTCTTAATAGCATTGTCGGTATAAAATTCGACAATATCAGCTACACGGTTATCATAACCATTCTCTTCGATAAGGCCTTCATCAAGATCTGCATCGGCCTGAGCGGTTGCTGCAGTGAGGAATTTACGCATATCCTTTAATGCAGCCCGGCTTGCTGAATTGGTACTGGGATCAGCGTCATTAGAAGAGAAGTAGTAAGCGCCAGCCAGATCAGCTTGAGCAGAACGCATGGCTTTATCCTGCGTGGTATCAAACTTCCACTGATCACCGAATAATGAGCCGTAATCCTGAACTGCTATATCGTTGAGCTCTTTATTGATTGCAAGATTAGCTTTGTTTTTTGCAGTGACCGACTTACCATTTTTACCGCCTTCTGGCGTAGATTTTAGCCCACGCTTGAGCTCGTATTCTTTCTCGAGCTTGGCCATATCGAAGGCACGCTCAGATTTTTTATTAGCGGTAGCGTCCTTGTTGGCCTTACGCTCTTTGAGCAATTCATAAGGATCACTTGTGGATCTAAGCCATTCCATGCCCTGGCCAATTTCATCAAATGATAAATTAGCTGGCTCAGATTTTTTACCGTCATTTTCCATCGTGACATCGTAAGTTCCGTCTTGGCCAACCTCATAGCTATACTTAATGCCAGTATACTTTTCAAACACTGCGGCAACTTCATCCATGTTCTTGCCTTTTGTCGACAGGTAGTTGCGCATTACACCGCGAACTTCCTCATCTTGGGCCTGAGTATCCTGCTTTTTTTGATATTCTTCATCTGAACGCTGATCATTGATATCACGGCGACCCAGAGAATAATTGCGATCTTCTTGACCTTGATCCCACTGGATATCAGTACGTTCACGCCGAGTATTGCGATCTCCGCGTGCCTCAACTTTATCGATACCCTCAACGGCACCTTGTACCACCCGGCTCAAGCCAAATGTACCAATAGACATTAGTTCATCCTCCGGGTTAAGGCATTGGCCGACTGTCCGGCCTGCTTATTCTGCTTTGCTTTTTCAATAATAGCGTCCAGTGGCCCCGTGCCAATAACTCTCACTATGTCAGCCGGAATAACGTACTCGCCATCAGTAAGTTTTGCTGGGTAAGTAACGCCGTCCGGACTTTCAATGTAGGCAGGAACCTGATCCACACCTGGTGGACCACTGACTTCACCACCGCCAGTAGGTTGACCGCGACCAAGTTCAGGCGCAGCAACCGGGCCACCATCATTAAATGCAGCAAATTCACCAGCAGATCCGGGAGCATAAGACGTTCCGGTTTGAGCCTGGCCTTGCTGGTAGGACGTAGTACCACCGCCACCACCACTGTATTTATTGTATAGATCATAAGCCTGCGCACCCAGCTGAATACCACCAGAGGCAAGATTGCCCGCAGCATTGGCATAGGTGTTTGCAATATTTCCAAACTGAGAGCCTGCACCCTGCGCAGTATTTCCTGCTGAAGCCAGACCATAGGCCGCTGAATTCGGGCTTAATCCCGGCGTACCACCATTGATAACTGGTTGCCGACCAAGTGCTACCGCCTTGCGATTGAAATTGACATCTTCAGCACGATTGCGCTCACCCTCAATGGCTCGATTAACGGAAAAGCCCTTCGCCGCCGCTCTTGAAAGACTGGTATCAGTAATGTTGCTCTCATAATTACCCGAACCCGGCCTGGCACCACGGCGCTGAAGGTTGCGCTGAATCATGCCCTCTTCGG
The DNA here is from genome assembly GCA_021545665.1 of Zetaproteobacteria bacterium. The sequence goes on along the minus strand of JAJRTX010000180.1, from coordinate 285 downwards.
TATCAAAGGCTTGATCTACGGATAGCCTGGCATCGCGTGCTGCACGCTCTGGCTGTGCTTCAACACCATCCATGGCCTCAGTAGCAAAAGCCTCGCTTAACGGCGCATAGTAATCCTTGTACTGCTCTAGCCCAATTTCCTTATATTCAAGCCCCATTTCCTGAGATCGTTGCTCGAGCGGGAATATTTCATCACGATAGAGCTCCCACTGCTCTACTGACAGGTCTACCTGTTGCTGGGCTATTTTATACTGTAGCGCCGCCGACTGGCCAGCTTGGCCAAGAG
>JAJRTX010000179.1 GCA_021545665.1 Zetaproteobacteria bacterium | reverse complement strand
CCGAATACAATATCCTGCGTACTCAGAATCGCCAGCACATCGGCAATCATGTGGCCCCGACACATATGATCAAGCGCTGCAAGATGAGCAAAGCCAGGCGATCTTACTTTCATTCGGTAAGGTTTATTGGAGCCATCAGAAATAATATATACTCCGAATTCCCCCTTCGGATGTTCAACCGCTGCGTACACCTCACCGGCTGGAACATGGAAGCCCTCCTGGAAATATTTAAAATGATGGATCAGAGCTTCCATACTCTCTTTCATCTCACTCCGACGCGGATTGGTCAGCTTATGGTCATCCACCTTCACCGGCCCTTCATTGGCGGATAACCATTTTATACATTGCTGGATGATAGAATTGGACTGACGCATCTCTTCAACGCGCACCAGATAACGATCATAACAGTCGCCGGAATCACACACCGGAATCTCAAAATCCATTTTATCATAGGCATCATAAGGCTGGGTTTTACGCAAATCCCACTCGATACCGGAGCCGCGCACCATGGGCCCGGAAAAACCGTGATCAAGCGCCATTTCTCTATCCACCACGGCAATATCCACATTGCGCTGTTTCCATATACGGTTTTCAGTCAGCAACGTTTCATATTCATCAATTAAAGATGGGAATTTATCGGTAAAGGCCTGAATTCTTTCCAGCAATCCATCCGGTAAATCCTTGGTCACGCCACCTGGACGGAAATAAGCTGCGTGCATACGCGCACCACTCACCGCTTCATAGAAATCAAACAGATCTTCTCGTTCACGGAAGCAGTACAGGAATACCGTCATGGCACCAAGATCAAGCGCCACCGCGCCCAACCACATGCAGTGATTCAAAATGCGTGTAATTTCAGCAAACATGACCCGGATATATTGCGCCCGCTCTGGCGCTTCTATACCGAGCAGCTTCTCCACGCCCAGCGCATAAGCATGTTCATTGGCCATCATGGAGACATAATCAAAACGGTCAAAATAAGGCACGTTCTGCAAATAGGTCTTACGTTCAAACAGCTTTTCCGTGCCCCGGTGCAACAGACCGATATGTGCATCCGCCCGTTCAATCACTTCCCCGTCCAGCTCCAGTACAAAGCGCAATACGCCATGCGCGGCAGGATGCTGCGGACCGAAGTTAATGGTGTAGTTTTTAATCTCAGCCACGGTCAACCCCCGGCCAGGTGCGCTCAATCAGATTGCGTTCCTCCAGTTGGTTTGGTCGATAGACGCAGCGCCACTGCGCCTCATCAAAGAACATCTCCACCCGCCCCTGCACAGGGAAGTCCTTGCGCAGCGGATAACCTTCAAAACCATAGTCAGTCAACAGACGGCGCAAATCAGGATGATGATTAAATATTATACCGTACATATCAAAAGCTTCACGCTCATACCAGTTGGCTGACGACCAGACCTCAGTCACCGAGCCAACCAGATCACGTTCATCAGCGCCGATCTTAAGGCGAATGCGTTTGTTTTCTGAAATCGACAGCAGATGATAAACAACCTCAAAACGCGGGGTTTCAGCGCTCCAGCCAGGATATTCCAGCAAATCAACACCACAGAGATCCACCATCTGCTCAAAACCGTGGGAGTTTTTTAAATAATGACATGCATCAACAATCACATCACGTTCCAGCTTCACAGTCATGCAATCCAGTCCCATTTCGGCTGACAACACCTGATCGCCAAATTTCTCACGCAGGCCTGCGATCTCAGATGGAGCCTCATCCACAGCTGAAACACCAATATCGTCCTGTAGTTTTTTTTCTGTCATCTGAACCTACCGGGCAATGGTATTTGTACGTTTGATTTTTTCCTGCAACTGGATAAATCCATACAACAGGGCTTCGGCTGTCGGAGGACAGCCCGGCACATAAATATCTACCGGCACAATGCGATCACAGCCACGCGTGACCGAATAGGAATAATGATAATAACCACCACCATTGGCGCAACTGCCCATGGAAATCACCCAGCGCGGCTCGGACATCTGATCATAAACCTTACGCAGCGCCGGCGCCATTTTGTTGCACAGCGTGCCTGCCACCACCATCACATCAGACTGACGCGGACTGGGACGGAAGACAATGCCAAAGCGATCCAGATCATAACGCGAAGCGCCAGCATGCATCATTTCAACCGCACAACAGGCCAAACCAAAGGTCATTGGCCACAATGATCCGGCACGGGCGCCATTGATCAATTTGTCGGCAGTGGTGGTAATAAAACCTTTTTCAAGTATGCCTTCTATTCCCATTGCAAGGCCCCTTTCTTCCAGGCATAAATGTATCCAACCAGTAGAATCACCAGAAACAATACCATTTCGATAAAGCCGAAAAAGCCAATTTTATCCAGCACAATGGCCCAGGGGAATAAAAATGCACTTTCAAGGTCAAATATGACAAACAAAATTGCGATCAGATAAAAACGCACGTCGAACTGCATACGTGAATCTTCAAATGCCTCAAAACCACACTCATAAGCAGACAGTTTTTCAGCGTCAGGTTTCTGTTCAGCCAGCATCATGGTCATCACAAGGGGCATTACACCCATAACCAAGGCGATCACAATAAAGATAATAATCGGCAAATATTCATTCGCGAGATAAGCCGCACCCATGAACCCCTCCTGCCAAGCTATTAAAAGTCCCCTGAATCAACGCACGAAAACAGGTGAGGTTGCTAACACCAGTACCATAAGCGGTCAAGCCGAAGCCTTTCTATCAGCAACGGAAGAGAGCCTGACTGCACATGCAGGGCTTGTTCTTCTGGGCGAAGTTTTGTGCAGCTATCAGATGAGGTAAATTGTTATCTTCCCACACCAAGTAGCGCCAAAGGTATTTACTCCATCTGTTTATGTTCAGGCCCTGGCTCTGATACTGCATCATTATCGCAGCACTCAGAATTCAGGTTCCGCCAGATGGAAGCCAAGCACCAGGAATAATATGCCTGCTAACAGGTAATAATTTCCTGTAATCCTACCTTTAAAAAAATAACCTATTGAAATCACATGATTTTCCTTCTGGTCTCTTCCTTGCTCAGGTACAGGGTATGCAAGTCACATCACATTTCTCCTCGCTGATTGCCTCTGCCAAAATGGTGCCTGCACCAAGACCGCAGGCTGAAGTAGTAACAATACAACCAATGAAAGCGGAAGTACAAAAGCCGTCGGACATCTGGGAAACAGGATCATTCAGTTTCCGGGATATTGTTGATGCCATTAATCCCTTGCAGCACATCCCCATTATCTCAACCATTTATCGGAAACTAACAGGTGATGAAATGGGTTACGCCTCCCGAATTGCCGGGGATATCTTTTACAGCGGCATTTTTGGCAGCCTTATTTCGGGTCTGGCTTCTGCTGTAGCCAATGTCTTTGTCGATGCAATAACGGGCAAGGACATCGGTGAACATGTAATGGCAGCAGCGAAACCTCAGCAGGTGTCTCCGGCAACCAGACAGCAGGCAGGCAAAATACAGCATGCTATAGATCAGAAAGTGGTGGTCAGCGAATCATTGAAGTGGGAAATAGCGTCTTCTGGTCAAACTACAGTGCTGCCAGCGGCAGATTCATCAAGGACACAGGTTGCAATAGAGCAGTATAAGTGGCAGATACTTACTGATGAAGTGAAGTCGAAATCAAACTACTGGGCATAGATATTTGACCATCCGCAAAACACTTGAACCCAGCCCAGATTCAAATAGCACAAATGACTGAATCAATCGTTTCATGTTACTACTCAATCCCAACCTCCATCTTCAGCATTCTGATCAGTTCTCTGTTGGCTCCAGGCATTGGATAATCAGTCAATTCGCTGTCCTTAACCCAGATATAAGAAGACTCTGTTTCCATTACTGTAGCTGAGTCACACACGCAGGCAAACAGAAAGAAACGCAGTTGACGATCAGGGTATTCAAAGCTATGTGTGCCCATATATTTCCAGTCTGAACCGATGAGGCCTGTTTCTTCTTTGAGTTCCCGCTTTGCTGCGGTTTCCGGTTTTTCTCCGGCTTTGAATTTGCCGCCGGGAAACGACCATAGTCCGGCACAGTGTTGATCCTTATTTCTTTTGAGCAACAACACATGCCCATTACTGTTCATGGGTGCGACAAGAGCAATGGTCTGAGTTGAATCAGGTTCTGTATTCCGCATTGATGGTGATATACTCGTGGGTCAGGTCACCGGTCCAGACGGCGGCTTCAGCATCTCCCATGCCCAGATTCAGTGCAATTGTGAATTCATCCTGGGCAAACACAGCCATACCGTCTTCATCACGGTAATCCGGGTGCAACTCGCCACCTTCAAGCATCATGATGTCATCCGCTTTGAGGGATATCCGGTTCGGATCAAAATCGATATCGCCGTTGCCCGCAGCCATTAAGATACGTCCCCAGTTGGCATCTGATCCGGCAAAGGCTGTTTTCACCAGTGGTGAAACGGCAATGCTGCGTCCAACACGGCGGGCCTGATCAACCGTTGCTGCGCCATTGATGCGAATGGTGACAAATTTTGAAACGCCTTCACCATCACGCACAATCATCTGTGCCAGCTCAATACACAGACTCGTTAATGCAACTGTAAACTCGGTTGTATCTTCAAGCTGATTGTGGCCAAGCCTTAGCCCGGACGACAATAAATATACGGTATCATTGGTCGAGGTGTCACCATCGACACTAATGGAATTGAACGACTGGCTGACGGCGGCACTCAGAATGGTTTGCAACTGTGCCTGCGTGAGTGGCGCATCGGTGGCAATAAAACTCAGCATAGTTGCCATGTTCGGGTGAATCATGCCGCTGCCCTTGGCAATACCGGTGATGGTATATTCACCCACAGTTCTTGATGCCCATTTGGCAAATGTGTCTGTCGTGCGAATGGCTTCTGCTGCACCCTTCCAATCATCATCGGCCAGAGTTTCAACAGCTTCGGACATGCTGGCCCGAATGCGTTCGATAGGAAAAGGCGTGCCAATCACACCAGTGGAGGCGGACAGTATAAAATCAGGATTGATGCCGGCGGCGGCTGAAGCGCTTTCAATCATGGCACGTGCCCAGGCTTCTTCCTTGATGCCGGTACCGGCATTTGCATTGCCGCTGTTGGCAATAATACCGCGAATGGCTGCACCGCGTTCAGCAATAGCCTGCTCTCCCAGATCAACACAGGCAGCACGGAATCGGTTCTGGGTAAAAGCTCCTGCTGCATGACAATCGATATCGGCGATTATAATGGTCAGATCGGTGCGCTTCCCTTTCAGGTCAGGAGATTTAACGCCGCATGAGGCTGTGCCAATCCGGAACCCGGGCACCGGTAAAGGCGGGCTCAACTTTGGCGGGTTAACCGACATTAGCTCCGTTTTCCATGGCACTGCTTGTATTTCTTACCCGAACCGCACGGACATGGATCATTACGTCCAACCTTGGGCTGTTCACGTTTGTAAGTATGCTGCGCCTCTTCTTTGGTCTCTTCCCCATGGCTGTAATTTACCGGCCCTGCTGCCTGTTTTTGCGCCTGCTCAGCTTCCGCCTGCTGTTGTTCAATCTGTACACGATGCAGAGCCACCATGGTTTCTTCACGCACCTTATCCAGCATGCTTTCAAAGAGCTCAAATGATTCACGTTTATATTCCTGAATCGGCTGTTTCTGAGCATAGCCTCTGAGACCCACACTCTGGCGCAAATGATCCATGGCCAGCAGATGTTCTTTCCAATGGTGATCGAAAATCTGCAGGACAAGATATTTTTCAAAACCGCGCATTTGCTCTTCGCCGGTATGTACAACCTTGGCATCCATATGTGCTTGAAGTGCTGCACATATCTTTCCGGTCATATCATCAGCCGTCTCAACATCATCAAGCTCCAGCCAGGCTCTGGGGTCAGATTCAACCGACAGCCGCTCTTTTAACTCCTCAGCCATTTCGTCCAGACGCCATCCCTCAATATGACCATCAAGAAATTCATCAGTCAGTCGTGCTGCATAATCATTTTGCATGTCTTCGATAACATCATGCACATCTTCAGCCTCCAGCAACTCACGACGCTGGGTATAAATAACATCGCGCTGCTGGTTCATCACATCATCATATTCGAGCAGTTGCTTACGAACATCAAAGTTGCGGCCTTCGACTTTTTTCTGTGAATTCTCAATAGCTTTGGTCACCCACGGGTGTTCAATGGCTTCACCTTTATCAAAACCCATTTTGGCGAGCATGGTCTGCATCTTTTCACCACCGAAAATGCGCATCAGATCATCTTCCAGTGACAGATAGAAACGGGTCATACCTGGATCGCCCTGACGCCCCGAACGACCACGCAGTTGATTATCGATACGACGGGATTCATGCCGCTCTGTACCCAGAATATGCAGGCCTCCTGCCTTAACAACTTCAATATGCTCAGCCTGACAGGATTCATGAATTTCCTTAATCCTGACTTCCCGTTCATCGCCGGAGAGTTTGGCTGGTAGTTGGGCAATCAGCATATCCGGGTTGCCGCCAAGCATGATATCGGTTCCACGCCCGGCCATGTTGGTGGCGATGGTAACAGCATTCTTGCGCCCTGCCTGAGCAACAATTTCTGCTTCCCGCTCGTGGTGTTTGGCATTGAGTACTTCGTGTTTAATGCCGCACTTTTTCATCTCCTCAGACAGGTATTCTGATTTCTCAATCGACATAGTGCCAACAAGAATTGGAGCAGTGGTCTCATGAATCACTTTTATATCATGAATAATAGCTTCGAACTTATCTTCACCATCCCGGTAAATGGTATCAGCCGCATCATCACGGATCATGTCCTGATTAGTCGGAACAATAACTACTTCCAGTTTGTAGATTTTCTGAAATTCTTCGGCTTCCGTATCTGCTGTACCGGTCATGCCAGCCAGTTTGTCATACATACGGAAATAATTCTGAAAGGTGATCGAAGCCAGTGTCTGGTTTTCCGGTTGAACCGTGGCCCCTTCCTTGGCCTCAAGAGCTTGATGCAGGCCATCTGAATAACGGCGCCCCGGCATCATGCGTCCGGTAAACTCATCAATAATAACAACTTCATCATCACGTACAATGTAATCCACTTCCCGCGTAAACAGAGTATTGGCGCGCAGTGCCTGAGTGGCTGCATGCATCAGATTAACATTTTCCGGGTCGTACAGTGTACCTTCGGTGAGTAGTCCATCCTCACGGAACAGTTGCTCCACATGATCATTGCCGATCTCTGTGTAGGAAACAGCTTTGTCCTTTTCATCCTTTTCGTAATCTTCTTCATTCAGTTGCTTAATCAGTTTGTCAGCCTGTTTGTATAGCTCGGTAGCCTGCTCGGCTGGGCCTGAAATAATTAATGGTGTCCGCGCCTCATCAATCAGGATGGAATCCACTTCATCGACTATGCTGTAATAATGACCACGTTGAACCAGATCTTCTTTGGAAAAAGCCATATTATCACGCAGATAATCAAAACCGAACTCATTATTGGTGCCATAGGTGATATCTGCAGCATAGGCTTCGCGGCGCTCATCATTGGAAATGCCATGCACAATCACACCGGTAGAAAGGCCAAGGAATCCATATAACCGCCCCATATATTCAGCATCGCGGCTGGCCAGATAGTCGTTTACGGTGACAACATGCGCACCCTTGCCAGGTAGCGCATTCAGATACATGGCCAGCGTAGCAGTCAGGGTTTTACCCTCACCTGTTTTCATTTCGGCAATTTTACCCTGATGCAGAATAAGACCGCCGACCAGCTGCACATCAAAATGCCGCAAGCCAAGTACACGAACCGATGCTTCACGCACAACGGCAAAAGCCTCAATCAGTAACTCATCCCGTGTGGCGCCGTTTTCCAACCGCTGGCGGAATTCAACTGTTTTTGCAGCCAAGTCTTCATCGGAAAGAGCCTGCATGTCGGTTTCCAGAGTGTTAATCTGCTCTGCAACAGGCCAGAGTTCCTTAAGAATGCGGTCATTTCGACTGCCAAAGAATTTAGTTAGAATGTTAAACATGAATGAAGACTCCCGTCAGGGTGCTAATTTACGGGCGGGACACTAGCATGCAGGGGCACAGCCACCAAGTAAGAACGGATTCGGACTCGGAATTCAGTAGAAGTTCACTATTATGGTCGCTTTCAATGAAAGTTGGAGACCTGTGGCACAAGTGCATCCGAGACACTATTGTAGCAGTGCTTTCATGCGAGATACGCCTTCGTGAATATCATCCAGCCCGGTGGCATAAGAAAAGCGCACATGCTGGCTTGCCTGATATACACCAAAATCTTCGCCTGGAGTGATTGCAACCCCGGCTTTTTCAAGCATGTTCCAGCAAAATGCGCGTGAATCAGAGGTGAGCCTTTCCACATTGGCATAGATGTAGAAAGCCCCCTGCGGCTCAATAACAATATCAAAACCAAGTTCCGGCAAAGCCTGAAGCAGATAAGAGCGGCGCTGATCGTAGGCCAACCGCATGGTTTCAGTGTCATCATCAGCTGAAAGCGCAGTGATGGCTGCATATTGGGATAGTGTAGGTGCTGCAATAAAAATATTCTGCATCACCCGGCGACAAGCATCAATCAGATCATCCGGCACAATCACCCAGCCAATGCGCCAGCCGGTCATGGCCCAGCGTTTGGAAAAACCATTCACGATGATGGCATCAGGATCGAATTCCAGCGCACACGGGGCTTTGGCGCCGAACTTCGGATCATTCATGAATTGCTGTGATGATCGCGCCGTGCCTTTATTCGTAACGTGTTTTTTCGAAGACGAGCGTAGCTGTTGCTTATGGTCATCCGAAGAAAAGTTCGTTGCAGATAAAGAAACAAGCGAGGGCACAGCAGAATTTGTGAATAATATGGGGTAGGTCAGGCCGTGATAAATTTCATCGGAAATCAAATAACCATCATGATCTTTACAGGCTTCGGCAATAGCCTTGATTGCGAGGCCATCAATCATGGTTCCGGTCGGGTTGGAAGGGTTAATCAGCACGGCAGCACGCGTTTCATTCCGCCAGCATGTATGGATAAGTTCCGCAGACAGATGATAGCGGCTATCCGGCCCGACAGGGATATTAATCGGCATACCCCCGGCCAGACGAATAAAATTGCGCTGGCAGGGATAACCGGGATCAGATAGCAATACAGACTCTCCGGCTTCCAGCAGCACAGCATAAATCATGCTAAACGCCCCGGATGTGCCCGGTGTAATCAATATGCGCTCAGGCGATACATCTACACCGTATTCAGTTCTGTACCATTCAGCCAGCGCCTGTTGCAGCTCGGGCGCACCAGTTGAAGGCGTATAAAAATTATCCCCTGTAGATAAATATTGCTGCGCCGCCTCAATCACCAAAGCAGGTGTGGGGAAATCCGGCTCGCCAATTTCCATATGAATAATTTTCCTGCCTTCTGCCTCCAGCTCCTTGGCTCGCTCAAGCAGCTGCATCACACGGAATGGTTCAATCTGATCAATTCTTCGCATGGCCTGAAGCATAAATGACATCTGTCTGCTTGTCCTGATCAGAACTGCTAGGTCTTAAGCAGATATAAATATTTATCGCTAATCTAGTTTACTTCTAAGAATATTACTCAAATCATGAATTTTAAATGGTTTTGAAATCACAGCTTCTGAATCCATCTTGTCAGATTTCCTCATATTATCTCGATTATAGCCAGTAGCGAAAATCACTTTTAATTCAGGGTCTATTTCATGTAAGTACCTTACAGCATCAATGCCGCCCATAACTGGCATAATCACATCGATAAGAACAAGATCAACAATGCCTTTGTTTGCCTTAAATATATCTATTGCTTCCAGACCATTTAATGCCGTCAAAACTTTATAGTTAAGATTCTCCAGAACATCCTTGCCAGTGGCAAGAACATTACTGTTGTCATCAACGAGTAGAACTGTTTCACCCTGTCCATGAGCAATAGTATATTTCTCCTCTAAAGGATGTTCTTCAGTATCAAGCTCAAGAAGCGGCAGGTAAATTCGAACAAGGGTTCCGACTTCCTCCGCAGATTCAATTTCTATAGCTCCTCCATGCGTCTGCATAGCGCCATACGCCATAGCCAGGCCAAGCCCTGTGCCTTTACCAACCCCTTTGGTTGTATAAAAAGGCTCGAAAATATGTGGGAGATCATCTGATTTAATGCCAGTGCCATTGTCACGTATGGATATACATGCGTAGTTTCCTAACTTACATTCAGGGTGGGCATCAAGGAATTCACTATAGGCGGCAAACTCCCTTAATTTAATAACGACCGAAGGGTTCTCGACCTCATATAACGCATCATGTGAATTGTTGATTACGTTCAGAAAAACCTGCTGGAGAAGGCTCACATCCCCATTAATTATTGCTGACTTTGTTTCAATATCAGTGTTCAGATTAATGTTCTCCGGTAGTGAGGCCCGGTACAGATTGATATTTTCTTTTAGAAAAGAATTTAAAGAAACGGGTATTTTCTGGACTATCCCCTTGCGAGCAAAAGAAAGAAGAGCTTGAATCAATTCAGCACTTCTGAACGAGAGCTTCTCTATAACGTCCAGCTTCTCAACAACATCAGGAATTTGTGAGGCTTTTTGCTTAGCCAGATACAAGTTACCAGTGATTCCTGCCAGGGTATTATTGAACTCATGGGCGATACCGCCTACAAGCGTGCCGACAGCTTCCATTTTCTGTGCCTGGTGAATTTTTCGTTCAAGTTCCTCATAAACGCTCAGGTCTTGTTGACTTCCTACATAATTAGTGCCTTCACCAGCCTCATTAAATATGGGCGAAATTGTCAGCATGGCCGGATACAAACTGCCATCTTTCTTCCTGTTAACAACTCTTCCCTGCCATGGCTGACCACTCCTAATAACATCCCACATTTCCAGATAAAAATCTCTATCCTGCTCCCCGCTATTGAGTATCCGAGGATTTTGGCCAATTGCTTCTTCTTCAGAATAGCCGGTGATTCTGGAGAATGCCGGGTTAACATATTCCATGGTTCCGTTCAGATTTGTAATCATGATAAGTTCACTGGCCTGTTCAACAGACAAGGAAAGCGTTCTGATTTTCTCTTCTGCCCCCTTACGCTCCGTCACATCCATGGCCAGACTGATCACTGCACGCCTTCCATCAGAAAGTCTCCCCAAAGGTCCAGATGAAAAAGCCCATATTCTGGACTCGCCCGTTTTTGTGATGACTGTAGACTCTCCTTCCTGGGTCACCATGTCTTTTTCATACAGGTCGTCGATAGCAGGCCGGATGTCATCCATCGGTTGTCCATATGCCTTAGCTGTCCATTCATTAATTGTTGGAATATCACTATGGGTATAACCTGTCAGCTTCGCCCAGGCCTTGTTGATCTGTAATACTACCCCATCGTCTGAATGGATCATGATCGGGATAGGGGCATCAACGATTGCTCGCCGGAATCGCTCCTCACTCTCTTCGACCTGCCTGATCATTGGCCTTGTAATAGAGAAAAACAGCCATGATGCAAGTAAAATAAGACATGCCGCCAGTCCGCCAACAATCAGACCTGCCCGAAAAAATGGTGCACGTACTTCTACCATATCAATTTTAGCGACTATGCCCAGTTACAACACTTCTACAGGTTCATAAGCGGCAAGCACTTTCTCTCCCCGATAATCCAGGCCGATTATTATTCCAGATTTCCCCTGCAAGGCACGGCGCATCGGTTCAGCATTTTCTTCATTAAAGGAGACCGAATGCGGTTGATTCAGATCATGGTGGCGATGACTCAACAGGAAGACAATGTCATCCCCTTCCCGCTTTGCCAGCACAAATTCACCCGTTTGGCCGAACCCTTTAAAATTCTCATGTGCTTCCCTGATCTGGTATATAGTTGCTTCGAAGGAGCCCCCAAGAGGGGAGAATGAAGAGAATTTCTTATCGAATCGAGCTATCGCCTCTATCAAACGAGCCTGGCTTTGCGCAGTTTCAACCAGTCGCGCTCGTTCCTCAGCAAATGCAGCTTTATACAAGATAAATATTGAGGTTCCAGCAATGCCAATAGCGATGAATGCCATGATGGCAATCAGTAAATATGTCTGTTTGATCTTCACTGAGGCTGAATAGATAGGATGACCTCCTCCATGACTCAGATCATGTCAGTTTGAATAGCCTGAACAAGGAGCCCAACTCAGAATTAGAAGCAAATTAATCATTTGCATCAACACTGAAGATTCCCATCTCACACTATTATTCAATGTTCAGCAGTACCTGTATAAGATATGTCGCAAGATATAAGCCAATGATTAATTTCCTGCACAAATAATGTGCCTGCATCACACGGAAAACTTCGATCTGCCCGACTCTTTGCTTGCCGACATGCATCAATGATATCTCTGTCCGCCTGCCCTGATCAGAGCCATATCGATTGGAGTCAGGCCATAGTTTGCATAGAGTAGCTGGATGGAGTTCAAACATGAATGAACGATACGATATGATTGTGATTGGCGCGGGGATCAGTGGGCTGGTGATGGCGCATTATGGTCGCAAGACCGGTTTGAAGGTGCTGGTGCTGGAGAAAAAGGAGCACAGTGGCGGTTGCTTCTATTCTGCAACTGTTGACGATGCCGATAACCCGTTCTGGTTGGAAATGGGTACGCACACCTGTTTTAATTCCTATGGCCGTTTACTGGATGTATTGCAGGATCTGGGGCTGATGCAATCATTACAGGGGCGTAAAAAAATACCTTACCGACTACTGGTGGACGGAGAGCTACATTCCATCCCATCACAGTTACATTTTTTGGAGCTGGCCACCCATGCCTGGCGGTTGTTTTCGTTGAAAAAAGAAGGGAAATCAGTGGCTGAGTATTATCAGAACCTTGTTGGGCCAAGAAATTATACAGAAGTTTTTCAGTATGCATTTAATGCCGTACTGTGCCAGCAGGCAGGCAATGTACCTTCCGAAATGCTGTTTCGTAAACGCCCACGTAATAAGGAAGTGAAACGCAGCTTCAGCCTGCCCGCTGGCTTGCAGCAGATCATCACTGAACTTGAAAGCCGGGTTGAATGCAAAAAAGGGCAGCAGATTACGACCATAAACCAGGATGAACATGGGTTTAGTGTCAACACGATTGAGGGCAGTTATCAGAGCCGAATGTTGGCCTGCGCGACCCCGGCACGGGCGGTTTCGGCTTTACTGGCCGACAGTTTTCCGGCTATCAGTGAACAGCTCAGGCAAATCGACGAGGTTGAAATTGAAACGATGGGCATTGTGGTAAATAATGATGACCTGTCGCTGGAAAAAGTGGCGGGTATTATTGCTGCTGACGGTGATTTCTATTCTGCGGTATCACGTGATGTCATTGACCATCCAGATTATCGCGGTCTGGCTTTTCATTTTAAGCCGGGCTTGCTCAGTGATGAAGAAAAAAAACAGAGGATATGCACCCTGCTGGAAATCGAGCCCTCACAACTGCAATATGTGTTTCATAAGACCAACCGTCTGCCAGCCCCGGATATGGGTCACCAGCCACTAATTAACAACATCGATAAATTGCTTGCAAACAAGCCGCTGGCCCTGATCGGAAACTATTTTGAAGGAATTGCAGTTGAGGATTGTCTGGCCCGAGTCGAAAATGAGTTTTTGCGACTGACATCGGTATGACAATAAAAATGCTACTGGCAGGTTTGAGCATGCTTTTTGTCTACGGATGTGGAGTTGGCGAAACAACTGATGTGATGTTTGAGTGTGCTTCACCTTCCGGAGAAACCATTGCCACATTATATCGTATTTCCACGGGCGAACGACCGGGGGATCAGGAAATGAAAATCAATGTGCGTCCGACTTCAAGTGCATTTAATGAAAGTATGAACAGTTTCTCATTCAGGCATGGTTATGATGCAGTGATCCGATGGTATTCGGATACACAGATGACGGTGGAATACCCCAGAGACTCTGAAATAACACATCAGGAACGCGTAATCTTCGGCACCAGTCAGACATTCAGTTCAATCGATCAGATCAGGGTGAACTACCGGGAAAAGCCTTCTAAACATGGTTACTTCATGGTTGAAAAGCGCTGTTTTACCATAGTCCCGGAGTAAAACGACATGACGGCTATTCCCGCCAGACCAGAACAGGTTTTCTTGCTGCCTGAGTCTCATCCAGTCTGCGGCGGAATGGTTTGACCGGTGCTTCATGCAATATATCAGTGTCTCCGCTTTCACACAGGGCGGCAATTTCCAGCATGGCATCACAGAAAGCATCCAGTGTTTCTCTGGATTCGGTTTCAGTCGGTTCGATCAGCATGGCACCATGTACAATCAGCGGGAAATAGATAGTCATCGGATGGAAGCCGAGATCAATCAAGCACTTGGCAATATCAAGTGTTTTAACACCATGCTTGTTCTGCACCTCATCGGTGAGCAGGCATTCATGTTTACACAGACCTGAAAACGGAACCTGATAAGCATCCTTCAGTCGATTTAATACATAGTTGGCATTGAGTACGGCATCTTCAGCAATCTTGTGCAGATGGTTGTGGCCGAATGCACTGATATAGGCATTGGCGCGCAGCAATACGCCGGTTTGCCCGATGCTACCCAGCACAGAGCCAATAGATGATGAAAACTCATTGACCAGACTGTATACATCCCCGGCCTTCTCAAGGCGCGGAACTGGCAGGAAAGGAGCCAGTGCTTCATTGACGGCAACAGGTCCTGCGCCGGGGCCACCTCCACCATGCGGTGTGGCAAACGTCTTATGCACATTGATATGCATGCAGTCAATACCCATATCGCCGGGTCTGGCAATGCCAACCAGTGCATTCAGATTGGCTCCGTCACCATAAACAAGGCCACCAGCATCATGTACCAGATTACAAATCTCTTTGATATCGGACTCAAACGCTCCGGCGGTATTTGGATTGGTCATCATCAGGGCGGCGGTTTCATCATCCAGATGTGCTTTTAATTCATCCAGATCAATGAGGCCATCTGCTCCTGATTTCAATTCCACTGTATGCATGCCACATAAGGCAGCCGAGGCCGGATTGGTGCCATGCGCCGAATCGGGAACCAATACTTTGCGGCGCTTTGTTTCACCGCGCCCATCCAGATATGCCCGGATCATCATCAGACCTGTCAGTTCACCATGGGCACCTGCTGCCGGTTGCAGGGTCACATAAGGAAGACCGGAAATTTCACCCAACCATTGTTGCAGTTCATATAACAGCTCCAATACACCTTGTGTGGTTTCCTCAGGCTGGTCCGGGTGGATATGCGCCAGCCCCGGCAGACGTACAACCAACTCATTAACACGTGGATTATATTTCATTGTACATGAACCCAGCGGATAGAATCCGGTTTCAATACCATGGTTCCACTGCGAGAGGCGCACAAAATGACGCACAGCTTCCGGTTCGGACAGACCCGGAATATTAGCTGGATGCTGCCGCATAAAAGCACTCAGGGAATCAGAAATATCACCGTCCAGACCCGGAAGATGAATAGACTCAGCTGCTTCATGGGCATGCTCAAACAGTAATGGTTCTTCATGCTGGATACCGGATGTGGCTGAATATTTAAATATTGTATCGCTATTGTTGGCTACACTCATTTGGCTGTCTCCAGCGCATCCAGGTAATCATCGATATCATCCTGTTCGATCATTTCCGTAGTCGCAATCAGCAAGTGACTGGCATCAGCATTTGCTTCAATCTTCTCCAGTGGAATCCCTGCAAAGATGTTTTTGTCCTGCGCTATAGAGAGGAAGCGATCACGGGCCTGTCTGTTCGCAAAGCTCAATACAGTTTCATTGTAATGTACACCAGTAGCAGCAGTGACATGGCTTGGTAACCGTGAAACCAGCGACTGCAAAGCGGCTGCAGAATGCCGGGCCACGGTGGTTAGACCTGAATCACCCATCAGCGTCATATAGGTGGCTGCAGCCGTACACATCAGACCCTGGTTGGAGCAAATGTTTGAAGTGGCTTTTTCACGACGGATATGTTGCTCACGCGTAGAAAGCGTGAGTACAAAGCCGCGTTTACCATTAGCATCGGTAGTCAAACCGCAGACGCGCCCCGGCATCTGTCGGAGATATTTCTGCTTGCAAGTAAACAGACCAAGGTGCGGGCCTCCGAAACCCATGGGAATACCCAGCGACTGGCCTGACCCGACTGCAATATCAGCGCCCATGGCTCCCGGCGATTCAATCAGGGCAAGAGCTGTGGCATCAGAGAAGGCAACAATCATTAAACATTTCATAGCATCACAGACTGTGCGCAGAGGCGCCAGATCATAGACTGAACCATAAAAATCAGGATATTGGACAATAACACAGGCGGTGTTTGCATCTATGGATGCGATAACAGCATCCAGATTTGTGCCGAACCCACCCATGGGCACTTCTACATATTCACTATCCAGCCGTGAAAGATAGTTCTTGGTCACACTGCGATAGCGGGGATTAACTGAGCCAGCCATCACGATACGACATTTACGGGTAATCCGTCGGGCCATAAGGGCAGCTTCTGCTGTGGCCGTTGCCGCTTCATACATGGAGGCATTGGCCACATCCATGCCAGTTAAACGGGATATCATGGTCTGAAATTCAAACAAGGTCTGTAGCGTTCCCTGAGAAATCTCAGGCTGATACGGCGTATAAGCCGTTAAAAATTCACCTCGCGAAATAATATAATCGACAACAGCGGGCACGAAGTGATGGTAGGTGCCGCCGCCCAGAAAATAGCGTGTATTGGTAGCATTGCGGTTTCGCTCGGATGCACGGGTAAATTTACGCATAATAGCAGCTTCAGAGAGAGCACCGGGCAAATTCAGATCACCCACTCCAATATGAAATTCAGACGGCACATCGGCAAACAGCTCATGCATTTGAGCCATGTCCATGCTCTCAAGCATGGCCTGTCGATCAGTATCGGTATGTGGGAGAAACCGCATGGCTATGTCCTTATATTTTACCGCCAAGTACGCAAAGTAAAGTCAAGAAAGATTGAACTGGAGTCGTTGAATACAACATGACCAGTTAAATTGAGCACTGCCGGGAACCGTACTCAATCATTGATTTCCTTTGCGTCCTCTGTGTCCTATGCAGTGAATTAGTTTTTTATTCTTCGAGAAAAGTGGCGTATTCGTCGTCGCTCATCAGTTCAACGGTTTCACCTGACATGCTTATTTTGGCAATCCAGCCCGAGCCATAGGGATCAGTGTTTATTTTTTCCGGTTCATCTTCCAGCCCTGCATTTACCGCAATCACTTCACCGGCTGCGGGTGCATAAGCATCAGAGACTGCTTTTACGGATTCTACGACAACAAATGCTCCGCCCGCATCAACGCTCATACCTGTTTCCGGAAGCTCAACAAAAACAATATCGCCAAGTGCCTCCTGCGCATGGTCGGTAATGCCAAATGTGGCGACATTGCTATCGATACGCACCCATTCATGTTCTTTAGTATATTTCAAATCAGCAGGAATTGTCATATTTTATTCTCCAGTTCTTTTTACCGTAAGGAACGCATATCGGTCTGATCGGACTTATTTTGATTTTCCTTTGTGAACCTTTGCGTCCTTTGCGGTTCATTATTTCCTCACATTGCTGCACACAAATGGTGTTGTAGTTCGCTCCGCCGGTACGGCTTTGCCGCGAATGACCACACTCAAACCGCCAGTGTCCGCATGCTCGGGTTTCACATAGGCCAGCGCAACCCCACCCGCCATGGGAGAGAACATACCACTGGTAATTTCACCACTTGGCACGCCATCCACAAGCACCTGATAATGCTCACGAGGAATGCCGCGACCCGTCAGTTTCAGAGCAATCAGACGCAGCTTCTTCCCTGCCATCTTGCGTGCCTGAACTGCGGCCTTGCCAATGAAATCGCTCTTGTCCAGTTTGGTAATCCACATCAACCTGGCTTCTACCGGTGTTACGGCATCAGAAATTTCATGCCCATAAAGGGCATACCCCATTTCCGTGCGCAGCATATCACGCGCTGCCAGACCAATCGGTTCAGCACCATTGTTCAGCAGTCTCCGCCATACATCTACAGCTATACTATTGGGGATATATATCTCAAAACCATCTTCTCCGGTATAACCTGTACGTGAGATTATACCCTGAACGCCATTCACTTCAGTTTGGGCAAAGCGATAATAGCCGATAGATTCAAGGTCAATATCGACCAGCGGCTGCAATGTGGCCTGGGCTTTTGCGCCCTGCAGAGCCAGCAATGTGGTAGCATCAGACTCATCAGCTACAGTGACATTGAAGTGGATCGCTTCAGCCTGCAGATGTGCCACATCCTTAAAGCGGTTAGAGGCATTGATACAAAGGTAATATTCGGTATCAGATATTTTGTAGATGGTAATATCATCTATAAACGTACCTTGCTCATTCAGTAGCGCTGAATATTGTACCTGTCCATGCACCAGCTTCGACACATCGTTAGTGGTGACGTATTGCAAAAAAGCCAGGCTATCTGTACCGCTGATACGCACCTGTCCCATGTGTGAAATATCAAATAATCCAGCTTCTCCCGTGCGAACAGTCTGATATTCTTTCAAAGCTCCGGCTTTGTATTGTACGGGCATTTCAAAACCGGCAAAAGGTACCAGTTTTCCACCTAAGGCAATATGTTCATCCCATAAGGGCGTGTGGGCAAGATCAGTCATGAATAAGGTTAATCTCCGACATGATTTTTGAAGGCTTTAACGGTATTGACAAGCAGCATGGTGATGGTCATCGGGCCAACGCCGCCGGGAACCGGAGTAATCCAGGCTGCACGTTTGCAGGCTGCATCAAATTCCACATCCCCTGTTAGCGTGCCGTCTTCCTGCCGGTGAATGCCAACATCAATCACAATTGCGCCCGGCTTAATCCAGTCGCCTTTGATTAAGCCCTGCTTGCCAGCTGCGGCGACGACTATATCAGCACGTTCAATATGAGACTGCAAATCCACCGTGAACTTGTGTGTCACTATCACTGTTGCTCCGGCCAGCAGTAATTCCATTGCCATCGGGCGTCCAACGATATTCGAAGCACCAACAATTACTGCTTCCTTGCCATGGAAATCAATGCCGGTTTCTGCCAATAGTTTCATGCAGCCATAGGGTGTGCAAGAGCGCAGTGCCGGTTTGCGAGCGGCAAGTCGCCCTACATTATAGGGGTGGAATCCATCCACATCCTTGCCTGGCTCAATAGCTTCAATCAGTGCTTCGGAGTTAATATGATCAGGTACAGGTAATTGTACCAGAATGCCGTCCACTTTCGGGTCGGCATTCAACTCTCCAATAAGTCCGAGCAAATGCTGCTGGGTAGTATCTATTGCAAGATTATAAGAAAAGGAAGTGATGCCAAGTTTCTCACAAGCAGTTTTTTTATTGCGCACATAAACCTGTGAGGCCGGGTCATGGCCGATGAGAATTACAGCCAATCCCGGTGCGCGGCCATGTTTATGGGCAAGTTCAGCTACTTCCCCGGCTATGCTTTCACGCAGGCGGGTTGAGAGCGCTTTTCCATCCAGTATCTTCGCAGTCATAAGGTCACGCATTCTTGCAGCAAGCCTCGTTGCAGACAATGATTCATCTGATATTTCACCGCAACGGATATAAAGGGAGAAAGATTGTGTGAGTTATTTTCCTCCTGAACTTTCTGTAGTGAATCACATATGCATGGCTTCAAAAAAGACACGGTCTATATTCTGATTCCATTCGCTGTGGTAGGCGGCAAGCCATCGCTCAGCCTGGGTCTGGCCGCATTCGACAGTATATTCGAGTGGCGTAAGGAAGCGGGCTTCGGTTTCACCGGCATTGTTGCATACATGTAAGCGCTCCAGCCCCGAGCTGGAAATTTCCAGCATCTGTCGACACAGAGATAAGACATCGGTGTCGCGGAATATGGTATTCATTGCCGTGCGCGGCACTTCATCATGTAGTTGGGAGACTTCAGCATGCGTCCAGCTTTGTATCATGCCCCAAGCATTATCCAGCGCCCGCTGATCATAAAGCAGACCCTTCCAGAGCGCTGGCAATGAACAAATCCACGGCCATGGGCCGGCATCGGCACCACGCATTTCCAGATACTGTTTCAAGCGCACATCGGGGAAGAGGGTAGAAACATGCAACTCCCAGTCATCCATGGTGGGGAACTGACCTGTTAATTGAGGTAGCTTACCGTCCATGAAATCACGGAAATTACCGCCTGCACAGTCTATATATTTACCCTCCCGAATAACAAAATACATCGGCGCATCCAGCGCCCATTCTGTGTAGCTGGAAAATCTAAAATCATCCTCAAATACACATGCCGGAATTCCAGTGCGTCTGGCATCGGTATCCAGCCAGCTGGCGGCACGGCGAGACAGAAAACCGGAAGGTTTTCCATGTTCAAACGGACTGGCAGCAAACAAAGCAGTAACCAGCGGCTGCAGACACATTGCAACTCGCATTTTTCTAGCCATATCCGCTTCCGAGTCAAAATCAAGGTTGGCCTGTACTGTGGCGGTACGTAGCATCATATCAAGACCACCACTGCCAACTTCTGGCATATAGCGCCCCATAACCCCATATCGCGCTTTCGGCATCCAGGGAATATCCCGGCGTTGCCATTTCGGCTGAAAGCCAAGTCCCAGAAAACCAATATGCAGTTCATCCGTGATGTTCTTCAGCATTCGCAAATACTCGGTGGTCTCAGCGCAGATAGCGTGAATACTTTTCAGAGGTGCGCCGGAAAGTTCCAGCTGACCGCCCGGCTCCAGGGTAATGGAAGCCATACCGTTCTTCAGCGCAATAATATTGCCGTTTTCCTCCTCAGGCTTCCAGTCATTACTGGTCAGCTTTTCCAGAAGGCGGCGGATACTGCGTTTGCCATCATAAGGAATAGGTTTGAGTGTATCCATACAGAAACCGATTTTTTCGTGTTCGGTGCCGATGCGCCATTGGTCACGTGGTTTACAACCTAGAGAAAACCATGCTGTAAGATCATCTGTTGAGAGGTTTCGATTCATGGCGACAGGCTATAGCAGCATTCGTGGTTCATAAACAAACGCATCATTTTTGATTTTCAGCCCAGCATATTGATCTAAATTCGCAATTTATGCCTGGGAAGTGCTGATCAGGGAATATTCACCACAAATGAAACTCTGGACTGCTCCAGCTTTGATGATTATTCAGTACTATCGATTTTTAGAAAAGCCCCGATTTTTTTATCTTCGTCGAGAATGTGGGCAACCAGCCACGCATGCAGAAAATCAGCATGCTCCAACCTTTCAATCCACGGCTGCTTATAATCAGCGGATTCCAGTGTCAGGACATCTTCAAGCTGTTGTAGCAATAGTTCATGCATAACCTTATGCATCTGATAGCCAGGATAGCTATGCTCCAGCATAAACTTTTCCTCTGTTTCAAAATGCACACGGGTCTGCCGCATCAGGTTCGTTAATTCTTTATCAACAAGAGCAGAATCACCATGACTCATAAGAATATCATATAATCTATTTAAAGTTGCAAACAGACCTTTATGCTGATCATCCAGCTTAGGAATACCAACCCGGCAACCTTCATCCCAGACACAGAAATGTGTCAATTTATCAGATGATGGCATCTAGCAACCCTCCATATTTATATCAAAAATCCACCTTGACCAGCAAGGATAATCATGCCTTGACTTCGATCAACAATTTGACATCTGTCAAGAAAAGGCTTGCAAGAATTTGACTTCCATCAAGAATATGCCCTTATGGTTTGCAAAAAGATTATTATTTACATTGATCAGTTGACTAAAAAAGGAGGCAGGATGCCTGATAGTCTAACCAGCCAGATTTTAAAGACTACGCCTTTATTCAAGGGTATGAGCGAATCCAAGCTCCATCTCATTGCTACCAAAGCACACTTTATGGACTTTGAAAAAGGTGATTTTTTATTTCACAAAGGTGATTCATGTGCCGGTTTTTACATTGCGGTTCAAGGGAATATAAAAATTTCTTTCATTTCCATGGAAGGAAAAGAACATGTAGGAAGAATAGTCGGGCCGGGTCAAAGTTTTGGTGAAGCCATGATGTTTCTGGATAAACCCTCACCTGCAACCGTACAAACGATCACTGCTGCAAAAGTTCTTTTCATTCCTAAAAATATTATTTTTCAGTGTATTGCTGAAGATACTGCCTGCGTGCACGGCATGCTTGCTGGCCTGAGCCGCCGCATTCACCTCCTGGTATCTGAATTAGAATCATTGACGCTGGATTCAAGCCAGCAAAGGGTCATTGGCTACCTGCTACAACATCTGTATCCGGAAAATGCCAAAACAAGTAAAAAATCTGTTGAGCTGCCGGCAAACAAATCTACCATTGCCCTGCATCTGAACCTGGCACCGGAGACTCTTTCCAGAGTTTTACATCAGCTTAGCCAAAAGAAACTGATCCAGGTGGAAGGTAAAACTATTCGCGTGCTGGATATTGAGAAGTTGCGTCATTACTTCTAGTACACAGTCTATATTATAAGGTCGGGTACAGGTGTTTCAATTTAACTCTTGCATCCTGAACAGTGAAACGCCAGTTCATTTCACTTTTGATCGCATTTCTATCTTTTACCCAAGCTG